>JANODK010000203.1:0-26752 GCA_031412655.1 Chryseolinea sp. | reverse complement strand
CGACATTTATGTCGGGGGAGATTAATGGAAAAATATTTGGCTTTAGCCAAAATTATATTGGGCTAAAGCCCTCTTAGTTTGTTTTCATTTGTTCCCCGACATAAATGTCGAGGCTATTTTTTCTAATGCATAATCTGGGTTAAATTATTATTGCATTCCTTGTCCAACGATAGATTGGTCTACTGAGGTGTCCAATTAAAAATAAGGAGTAGCCACATTGCTACTCCTATTTGATTTATTTACTAATCTTTTCCATCAATTTCTTTAGACCCAGTACATGAGCCACTTTGTATGTTAGACTCATTGTTACGCACATCGGACATACGCCAAACCTAAAAAACGTTAAGGCTACTTTTTTATACCAGGGCAAGTTCGTTGGAATAATTGGGCAGGTAATCCCATCGCCTTCATATTCAGCTATTCCCCAAATATTAATTGACTCTTTCATAGTTTTTTTTAGGTTAGAATGATTTAACCAAAGAAGTAGCAGGTGCACATGGCCATCAAAACAACTGATGTGATGCTCAGAATGATTTTTGTTTGCTTTTTCATAGTTTTTAGTTTAAGAGTTTAGTGATGATGTTGTTCATTTCTTCATCAGATACCGCGATGCTTACCTGTTTTAACTGTTTGTGCGATACTGGGTCGATAAAGGTTACAATGCCCGCCACATCTTGCTTTTGCTTCCTGTCTTTTACTAAATGACAAGCTTCAAGAGCTTTACCCATTCCTTTTCTAGGTATAGTATTAACCGTTTCATAAACGTTAGCCTTTTCCAATGCTTGTTTGGATTCCGCGTTCGTTGTTTCATTTGTGAGGTCATTCAAATAAATGCTTACTCCTTTAGAAGAATAGGAAAGTAATACTTTACTAAACCTTTCAGCATTTGCTTTACATACTCCGCACCAATTTGCCCTATTTACGACCGCTATCAGTTTTTGATCAGATAAGCTTTCCGACATCTGGGAATAACTACCAAAACCTGTTGCTATCAGTAACGTGGCAATAACTAATTTTACTTTTTTCATTTCATTTAACTTTTAAGTTTTTTTATACTCATTAATTCCAAATGACTTTAAGAAATCACCCAACAGGTAATAAAAAAAACGAACCATTTTAAGAGTCCGCCTTATTAAAATGGCATATTGAATTTAAGGGTAGTAGAGTTTTGCCAGGCAAGGCTTGATAGTTCCTTTAAGTCAAAGCACTATTCATTTATTAAATCTGTTACTGACTTTACGAAAGTATTTAACCTAGTAATTGTTTCAACGTCAGTTAAATTATCTTCCAAGTCAAATTTTCCCTTCACTCCTTGTATTAACAAAACTGTTTTGTCTGTAAATTTTGCCATTACGGTTTTCATTATTAGTTGCAATTCTTCGTGTCCTTTAATTCCGTTGGCTGATGCTGTAATTAATCCAATTGGTTTATCGGTAAATACAGTTGTCGCAACACACCATTCAATAGCATTTTTCAATCCGCTGGGAATACTAAATACGTATTCGGGTGTGCAAATAATTATTCCGTCCGCCTTTTCAATGGCATTTCTGAATTCAACAATTGATTTTGGAGTATCATCTGTTGAAAGCACTGGGTCAAAATGTGGTAGTGTCTTTAAGTCGTTAAAAACTGTAAGGTTAAACGCACTACCTGTCATGTTTGCGATTCGACCAACCAATTTTAGGCTTGCAGAATTTGAACTTGCACTTCCAATGATTACAAATATGTTTCTCTTTCCAATCAATTTTTTCAGGTATTTTCCAACGTGTTCCGGCTTTTCAAAAGGATAGTAAATTATTTAGTTTAGATTCTCCACTACCTTTATGACTTGATCTAAACATTCAAATTTATCATGAGTTTTGCATTGCTCTAGAGGCCAGCAAAAGCCTTAACTTCATCGATGGCAATATGATCATTCAGGTTGCTGCCATAGTATGCTCTTATTATTTGGAATTGTTCATCAATTAGAAAGTCAGCCGGGATGAGCGATTGAGTGGCATCTTTGTCTTGAGGAAGATTCAAGGCCTTCCCTGCCTTCATATCACTCATCGCACCCTTTACAAAGAATGTGCTTATCGTTTTCATCATCGATGGTTCAACCCCATACATTGCGTATATTTTTCGTTGTGGGTCTCCAATGAGCGGAATAGGTGAAACACCTTTATGAAAGGTGCTACGAAGTAAAACCTCCGGTTTGCTTTCAAAAAAGTAAATAGTTTTAAGTCCTTGTTTCTCGAAGGCCTCCGCGTACTTAGAAAGCTGATGAACTCGAAGGTTGCAAAATGGACAGCTCACATTTCTAAAAAAGCCAAGATGGATTTTCTTTCCTTTGAAATCCGATAGTTTGAACTCTTTGCCGTAGATATCAGTAACTGTAAAATCGATGGCTGCTTGATTCTTTTGTAATTTCATTTGTAATAAGTTATATGCTTTAATACCCAAGCGGTTTAGTTAATCACCCAATTGTCAATAAAAAAATGAACCACCTGAAAGTACAGAACAGTCCACTTTTTTGCAAAAAAATTGATAATTCTAACTTAGGCTATCGTTGCCCCTTCTCGCTTGCTCCAGACATTTAAACTTTTGATTTTGTGCATTGTGTTTATTGGTGTAGCCATAATCTTTTGTAATGGTGTCAATATTTTTTTCATCATAAAATATTGCTTTCAACAACGTAATACACTTGTTGGTCATTATTTTAAAAACTTTTACTAAACGGTTTGTATTGGCTTGACTTATATCTGTTTCAGCTTCTTCATAATCTGTCAAGTATTTTTCGTAAACATCAACCTCTGTTTTAACCATTTTATTTGAATCTCTTAAACACTTTAGCCAAAGATTACTACTGATGGCAAAGATGAACGTTTTCAAAGAGGAGGTTAAATTAAAATCATCCTTAGGAACTTTCTCGAGTAACACGATGATTGTCTCTTGAAAGATATCCTTCGCATCCTCTTCAGTGCCATTATTTTTTAAAATAAAATTCTTAACCGAAGGGAAATAGAATTTATATAAAATTTCATAGGCCATCGTATCCTTCGATTTTAATCCTAAAAACGTTTCGTGGTCAGATTGATTCTTTGTTTTCATAGTTTTATTTGCATTTTAATAACAATGATTGGCTTTTACACTTCATACCATCTCTTGAGGTAAAATCACCCGTTCCACTCCATTTTTTTTATTGACCACTATTATCATGTCTAATCAATACTATTAGGAATTTCAATAGCCTGTTTCTTCTTAAAATTAAAATCAAATAAAACAGAAACTTGTAGAAATTGACGACCAATTTCATCAACTAAGAAATAGTCAAACTGATACAGATAGCCGCTCTGAAGGGTTAGTGAATTTGTCATCTTATAACCTACACCCGCAAAGAATCTGTTTCGTTCGAAATAGGGAGCGCGGTTAGTCAGGAATATTTCGTCCCATATCAATCCATATACTGTCCCCTTATCTATTTTTCGATTATTTATTGGTACTACAATGTTGGCTCGATAACGAAATCGATGCCTCAAGTTAATTTGCGTCCACCGTTGTTCAGCCCGATAACGATGCTCAATCACTAGTCTGGAAAATGACTGTTTAACTGACATTTGTTCCCACAATCGCATTTCATCACTGCGTTTCGGTTTTACAAAATCACCACCGGCCTGGTATGTATTGTACTTTCCTCCGGCTATAGTGAATTGTATGTTTCTATTCACATTATAATTTAAACCTCCCTTTATTTCGTAATAGTGAAAATGGTCATAGAATTTTAACGACCTGATTTGGGTCTCAGCAAATACACTCCATTGATCACTGATTGATCCCTTTGCATTAAATACATTCCATGAACCTAAATCGGATTGCGAAAACGATGAGATAGAAAATAAAATGAAGGCAATCAAAATTGTTAATGAACGATGAAATTTTGATACGCGATAAACAATTTCAGTCCAAGTACCCGATGAACACGATTTCATAGATCTAGATATTTTAGCACATTAAAGGTGTTTTAAGCAGCTATTTGAAAGTATTTTGTGAAATTTATGTGATTTCGAAAACCATAGTAGTATTACTTCGTTATTGAGTAGTAATACAACTTATGAGGATTTTAAGTTTCATTTTATCCCTTGCCCTGCTTCTATCAAACGTTCACCCAACGATCGTTGAGGAAAATATTGAGCAATCGTCAGAGCAAGTGTCATTTACAACGATATGTACTCAAAAAAGAGAACTTAAATCACAGCCTATAAACCCCACTTCTTTTGGTACTACAAAAGTCTCATCAAATCGTACCGTTTTATCAATTTTAAAAACATCAATACGTATATCTACACCCTTGTATCTGAGGCATCGTATTCTGCTTATTTAACACTTTCTCGATCCATCCCCAACTTCTTATTAATTGATTTGCTATTCGCTTATAGCAAGTAAAAGTGCAAATCATTAGATCCAATTTCGACTTGGTTAAACTCCAATGTGCAATTCGGTTCCAGTTAAACCACAAAGATAAAATTATGAGCCGTTTATTTATAAAGACCATTGATAAGCTAAAAAGAATTGACCGTCTAGTCCGGTTAAAAGCAACGGGGCCGCCCAATGATTTAGCAAATAAAATTAATGTTTCGCCTAGTACACTCTATGAATACTTACTTATCCTAAAGGATACATTCCATGCACCAATTGTTTATTGTAAAGTGCGAAGATCCTACCACTACAAGGAGTCAGGAGTTCTGGGTCTGGAGTTTAAAAAGAAATAAAATCTCCAAAGGTTTTTAAGAATGACACAAAATATGAATTCTAAAATTTCACCTATATGAAAACATCACTCATTATTATTTTTCTTACTTCACTATTAACGCTTTCAAGCTGTTCAATTATTAAACAAGGAGAGGTTGGGGTGAAGCGTAAGTTGGGTAAACTAACACCGAAAACAATTCAGCCCGGAGCGGTTGTTTTTAATCCCTTTACTACCCGCATAATTAAACTGCCTATCCGCACAGTGAACATTGAGATAACGTCTAACCTTCCATCAAAAGAAGGACTCAATGTAAGTTCTGTTATTTCAATATTATATCGAATTGAAGGAAGTAAGGCGGCCGATATTGTCGAGACCATTGGTATGAATTACGAAGCGGTGGTTATCACCAGTATTTTTCGTTCAACCGCAACAGATGTATGCTCACGTTTCTTCGCAAAGGATATGCATTCGGCACAACGTGCTGACATCGAACGCGAAATTGCAAAGCAAATGAATTTGATTCTTAGACCCAGAGGATTCGATATTGAAGCCGTTCTGCTAAAAACAATTCAATTGCCAGCTGGTCTTGCACGAGCCGTTGAAGAAAAATTGGAGGCTGAACAAGATGCTCAACGAATGGAGTTTGTAGTACAGCGTGAACGGTTGGAAGCACAACGTAAACTGGTTGAAGCACAAGGAATCAGGGATGCTCAAAAAGTTATTACCGAAGGCTTGAATGATCAAATCATTAAATGGCAGAGCATTGAGGCATTCCGGGAATTAGCTAAATCAGCAAATACGAAAATCATTATAACCGATGGTCAAGCACCTATGCTAATCAATACAAAAATTGAATAAGAGATATGGACGTAACACCAAACCTTGAAATGGCAGAATCAAAAATGCTCAAGTATTGCAAGGTGATACTTGAAAAAATGAGTTTTGATAAAAAGCTTGCACGCAAAGAGTATCGCAAAAGCTTGCGTTGGCTTGACCATAAAGAATGCGTAAGTCTTAAGGAATGGATACGATTAACATTCCGCAAAAAGTAAAATTCAACTATATGAAAACAGTAAAGTGGATTGTATTGGAAGATGACCCGAAACCGGATAATTATATTGCCATTATGGTAGCTGATGAAACACGAATATTGATAGCGCAGCGCAGACCCTGTTCAATCTATACAAATGATAAAGATGCAATTGAACGAGCACGGCAATTACGGGTACTCTTTGGAGCAAAGCACATTCGCGTCTTTCATATTGATGGACATTCTGAAAGTATTTATGGCAGCTAACCATAGCGCTCGTATCCAGGGCTGACTAAAAAGTCGAGACTGTGTCTGTTTTATTCAGATACCTACCTGAGTAAGTTCGCGTATACACTAATCTGAGAGGCTTCATTTTACTTTTTAGTCAGCCCCAGAAAGTTGAAAATAAAGCGTATATAAATGAAAGCGGTAAAAAACGATAAAAATCCTTTCCTTTTGAGGGGATAGCGTAACAAATGAATTCATGAAATTGGTGAAAAATAATCTGCAAACCACAAAACATAATATGATAAAAATCCTTGGTAAAAATGCTGCCCTCTGTTGTCTGCTTTTTCTCATCGCGCTACCTGCACATGCACAAAATACGAATCAGGCCGATGTTGAAAAAGCAAAAAGTATTTTGCAACAAGAACGCGAAACAATATTTATTGAAGCATTGCATTTGTCTCCCTCGCAGGCAACTGTTTTTCATCCCATATACGTGCGTTATAATAAAGAGAAACGCATACTCGATGATGTACTAATTGATTCGTTTGTAAAGTATAGGGATAACTATCAGCGACTAGATCAAATTGTAATGCGTGATTTTCTAAAACAATCGAAAAGACATCAAAAGAAAGAACTTCATCTACGAAGAAAGTATCACAAACTAATACGCAACTCGATTTCCATAGAATTAGGATCTCAATTTTATGAAGTAGATGACTTCTTATCGACTCTACTCCGACTTAATATTCTAATAGGTTTACCCTTTACAGGAAGTATAAGTGAAAATGTATCAACTCAATGAAAGGTGTAAGAGTAAAAAGTATTAGAATATTGAATAATCAAACGGAACTATTGATAAATACTTAAATACAAATTTAGATGAGCGGATCTCCACTACTTTGGATACTTTTCAATGCATTTATTCTGGCTATGCTATCACTCGACTTGGGTGTGTTTCACAGAAAGTCGCACTCAGTTTCGGTGAAAGAGGCACTTAGCTGGACCTGTGTTTGGCTTACATTGGCTATGCTGTTCAACTTATTTGTGTATTACTATTTCGATCGAGAGAAAGCATTAGAATTTTTTACAGGCTACCTCATAGAGAAATCACTAAGCGTAGATAATATTTTTGTTATCATTCTCATTTTTTCCTATTTCAAAGTGCCGTCTGCCTACCAACATAAGGTTTTGTTTTGGGGTATATTGGGTGCGTTGGTTATGCGAGTTATTTTTATTCTTACTGGTGTAGAGTTGATTCACCGTTTTCATTGGCTCATCTATATTTTTGGAGGATTCCTGGTTTTCACGGGCATCCGCATGTTAACCTCTGGTGATCTGAAGATTGATCCAGAAAAAAATCCTGTGATTAAGTTGGCCAGAAAATTTTTTCCCATTACACCATCTTTTGAGGGAGATCGTTTTTTTGTAAAACGAGAAGGTAAAAACTGGGCAACGCCATTATTTTTAGTGGTTCTTTTAATTGAAACTACAGATCTGATATTTGCTGTTGATTCTATCCCTGCTATTCTCGCTATTTCCGATGATTCTTTTATTGTCTATACCTCTAACGTGTTTGCTATTCTTGGATTGCGCTCACTCTATTTTGCACTGTCAGGAATTGAAAAATATTTCAAATATCTAAAATATGGTCTATCGACTATATTGGTATTTGTTGGATTGAAAATGTGCATTGCCGATTTGTTTAAAATCCCGACAGAAGTTTCTCTTATTGTCATCGGGTTTACATTAGTGATTGCCATGGTTAGTTCGCGACTTTTTCCTGGTAAAAACTAAAGAAAATCAGAGAGCTTAATTGAATTCATAAATAATATGAAGACTTAATTATCCAATCAACCCAAACTATTCTCAATTTAAACCGGTATGAGATTTTTACATTTTTGTGTTTTTACCTTCATCGTACTGTTCGTTATCGCTTGCTCAAAAAGTAGAGATTCTTCGGATACAAATTCGCTGGCGGAATTTCCCGTTACAACAGTCATTCGCAAAGACACCGTTCTATTTCATGAATACGTAGTAGATGTACACGCCATCCGAAATGTTGAAATAAGGGCACGTGTTCAGGGGTATCTCGATTACATTTATGTTGATGAGGGGCAGTCAGTGAAAGCAGGGCAACTACTTTTCAAAATCAATGATGAAGAATACAGGGCTGAAGAATCCAAAGCAAAGGCCAGCGTAAATAGTGCAATTGCAGAAGAGCAGGCCACGCAATTAGAAGTTGAGCGTGTATACCTTCTTGTAGAAAAGAATGTTGTGGCGCAAACCGAATTAAGGCTGGCCAAAGCAAAGGTGGATATGGCGAAAGCAAAAGTAGAGGAAGCAAAATCCCATTTATTACAAGCAAATATACGTTATGCCCACACAAATATTCGAGCGCCTTTTGATGGAGTAATTGATCGTATTCCATTTAAAATTGGCAGTTTGATCAATGAGGGGCATCTACTCACTACTATGTTCGATCCCAATTTCATCTATGCCTACTTTCGCGTATCTGAAAAAGAATATCTCGAGTATATCAAAAGCCATCCGGATGATCGCAGGTCGAACGATGTAGAATTCATTCTGGCTGATGGAACTATGCATACTCAGCAAGGAAAAATTGAAACTCTGGAAGGAGAATTTGATACCTCCACAGGTACGATTGCATTCAGGGCTAAGTTTCCCAATACACAGCATATTCTAAAGCACGGATCAAGCGGAAAAGTAAGGCTTTCCAACAGGATTGAAAATGCATTGATGGTACCACAAAAAGCAACTTTCGAAATACAGGATAAAACGTTTGTGTTTTTAGTGGGAGCTGACAACAAAGTAAAAGTGAAAAGCTTTGTGCCGGGATCTCGACTAGACCATTTCTATATTATCGATTCTGGTTTAAAGGAAGGAGATCGGGTAATATACGAAGGCATTAAAGATGCACGCGATGGCATGCTTATCAAACCTTCCAATGTTTCAAGCGATAGTATTTTGGTAAAGTCATCAACCGAAAAGGTAAGAACCACATCCTGATTTTGCATTTCAAAAAAGCACTAAGCCTAGATTATGTTTAATAAATTTATTGAGCGTCCGGTTCTATCTCTAGTAATCTCGCTTTTTATTACATTATTAGGGCTACTGGCACTGATCGATTTGCCAATTACACAGTTCCCTGATATTGTTCCTCCGGCAGTTACAGTAACCACCAGCTATACCGGTGCAAATGCTGAAGTTGCCTCTAAAGCTGTTGTCACAACTTTGGAGCGCGCCATCAATGGTGTGCCTGGCATGACCTACATGACTTCTGTCTCCGGAAATGATGGCACTAGTTTAATCCAGGTTTACTTTAAAGTAGGCACAGATCCTGACCTTGCTAATGTAAACGTTCAAAACAGAGTATCTACAGTATTGGATGAACTACCCGAAGAAGTAATCAAAGCAGGTGTTAGTGTGGAAAAGGAAGTGACAAGCATACTGATGTATTTGAATCTGTTAAGCGATGATCCATCAGCCGATGAAAAGTTCATTTATAACTTCGCTGATATAAATATTCTAGCAGAGCTAAAGCGCATTGAAGGCATAGGTTATGCCACCATAGTCGGAGCGCGAGAATATTCAATGCGTGTATGGTTAAAACCTGATAAGATGGCGGGGTTTAGTATTTCTACAGAAGAAATAATTGACGCTATTCGCAATCAAAATATTGAGGCTGCCCCAGGTAAATCAGGTGAAAGTTCGGACAAAGATCCGCAGATGTTGCAATATGTATTGCGCTATACCGGAAAGTTTAATGAGGCGAAGCAATATGAAAATATTGTATTGCGTGCCGACAAAGAAGGATCTATCTTAAAACTAAAAGATGTAGCCGACATAGAGTTTGGTGTGCGTAATTACAACATCTTATCCAAGGAAGACGGGCGTCCCTCCGCAGCGATTATGCTAAAGCAACGCCCTGGCTCAAATGCGAAAGAGGTAATCGAAAATGTAAAAACAAAAATGGAGGAACTAAAAACCAATTCGTTTCCTCCGGGCATGAGCTACAATATAGGTTACGATGTATCACGATTTTTAGATGCTTCCATTGCAGAAGTAATGCGCACATTGATTGAGGCATTCATTTTAGTATCCTTCGTTGTATTTCTTTTTCTGCAAGATTGGCGCTCTACACTTATCCCGGCATTGGCAGTACCCGTATCGTTAATTGGCACCTTTTTCTTCATGCAACTGTTGGGTTTCTCCATCAACTTGCTCACCTTATTCGCGCTAGTCCTTGCTATTGGTATTGTAGTGGATAACGCCATTGTAGTTGTGGAGGCTGTGCACGTGAAGATGGAAACGAAAAATCTTTCACCCAAAGAGGCTACCCTCGCAGCGATGGGTGAAATCAGCAGTGCAATCATTGCCATTACCTTGGTGATGTCGGCTGTTTTCATTCCCGTTGCTTTTATGTCCGGGCCGGTTGGTGTTTTTTATCGACAATTTTCACTTACGCTGGCAGTCGCCATTTTTATCTCTGGTATCAACGCAGTTACCCTTACGCCCGCTTTGTGTGCCCTCTTGTTAAAAAATAATCACGGCAAAAAGCGAACAGGATGGGGGCAATTGTTTTTCGATAAATTCAACAACGGCTACGAATCATTGTCAGTTCGATACCAATTGTTGATGCGCGCAATAGCTGGAAGAAAGTCCGTCACGTGGGCACTTCTCTTCATTTTTTGTGCTGCTACCTGGGGTATCAACTCCATTTTGCCAAGTGGCTTTATCCCCTCTGAAGATCAGGGAATGATCTACGCAAATGTAACGGCTCCTTCGGGTGCTACCGTTGAGCGAACGGAGGAAGTAATGGATCAAATTCAGCAGGCAGCGAAAGATATACCCGCAGTAGAATCTGTTTCAACCTTATCAGGATTTAGTTTGATTACGGATGGAGCCGGGGCAGCCTTTGGTATGGGTATGATTAATTTGAAACCATGGGATGAACGAAAAGAAACAGTCAACGATCTCATTGTTCGACTACAAGAAAAAACGAAACATATAAAAGACGCCAGCATCCAATTCTTTCCTCCTCCCACCGTGCCGGGCTTTGGTAACGCCAGCGGCTTCGAGGTTCGTGTGTTGGATAAAACTGGCACAGGCAATTTGCAACAGACCGCTGCCGTAACCAACGATTTTATCGCAGCATTAAAAAAGCGACCCGAAATTGCAGATGCCTTTACCAGCTTTGATGCCAGCTATCCGCAGTATATGATTCACATTGATCAAGATATTGCCGGACAAAAGGGAGTAACAGTTGAAAATGCGATGAGTAATCTGCAAACGCTAATCGGCAGTTACTATACCACTAACTTCATTCGCTTCGGCCAAATGTATAAGGTGATGGTGCAAGCAGCACCCCAGTATCGAGCCGCACCCGAAGACCTGCTTAAACTTCATGTAAAAAATAGTTTTGGTGAGATGGTGCCCTATTCTTCATTTGTTCGACTTGAACGAGTGTATGGCCCAGAACAACTTACGCGATACAACATGTTTACTTCTGCTATGGTGAATGGCGATGCGGCCAAAGGATTTAGTAGCGGAGATGCCATCAGCGCTATCAAAATCGCTGCAAGTGAAAATTTGCCGCGTGGGTTTTCAATAGAATGGTCAGGAATGACACGCGAAGAAGTTTTGTCAGGCAATCAGGCTGTTTCTATATTTCTTGTTTGTCTGCTTTTCGTTTACTTATTGCTATCGGCACAATATGAAAGTTTCCTATTACCCCTGCCTGTTATACTATCACTACCTGCCGGTATTTTAGGTTCATTCTTAATGTTGCAATTAGTAGGCTTACAAAATAATATCTATGCACAAGTAGCATTGGTGATGTTGATTGGTCTGCTTGGAAAAAATGCAATATTAATTGTAGAATTTGCTATTCTAAAACAAAAAGAGGGAAGCAGTATTTTAGACGCTGCTATCGAAGGAGCCACCTCCCGGTTACGTCCTATTTTGATGACATCCTTTGCCTTTATTGCAGGATTGATTCCATTGTGCATTGCATCTGGCGCAGGTGCTATGGGCAACCGTTCGATTGGTACCGCAGCAGCCGGTGGAATGTTGTTCGGTACTTTGTTCGGTGTCATCATCATCCCCGGGCTTTATGTAGTCTTTGCGAGTATGTCGCAATCTTCGACCAAAAAAGAAAATAAATCAACATCAGCAATAGAAACTCATTGAAAGAACTATGCGCCCTAATTTGTCCCATTCACTTTTTGTTGTTCTGATCACTACGCTACTCGGTGGTTGTAAACTGGCTGAAAAAGTTTCGGAACCAGACCTCGCTAAAATGCCTGAAAAATTTCAACCTATTGATAAGCCCATACAAAACCAACCGCTACTGCCGTGGCGAAAGTACTTTACCGATTCACTTTTAGTTGGTTACATTGATGAGACCCTTAAAAATAATCTTGATTTAAAAATAGCTTTCCAGCGCGTAGCTATGGCTAGAGCAAACGCCAGAATGGCCAAAGGCGCATTGCTACCTTCACTGAATGCCACCACGTCAGTGGGTCAACAAAGGTTTGGAGAATACACTATGGATGGCGTTGGGAATTTCGATACTAATCTTTCAGAAAACATAACCCCCGACATGCGCATCCCAGTGGATATGCCCGACTACTATCTCGGTTTTCAAAGCAGTTGGGAAGTGGATGTTTGGGGCAAGCTGCGCAATCGAAAAAGAGCTGCCTCAGCGCGTTTTTTTGCAAGCGATAAAGCAAGCCATCTTATTAAAACTGTGTTAGTGGCCGAAGTGGCGCGGCACTATTACAGCTTACTCGCCTTGGATAACCGACTGTTGATTATTCGGGAAAATATTTTGTTGCAGCAAACAGCCGTTACACTCGTTACCGCACAAAAATCTGCGGGACGCGCAACTGAATTAGCTGTGAAACAATTCACCGCGCAATTGCTCAACACGAAAAGTTTAGAAGCTTTGGCACAGCAGGAAATCATTCGGCACGAGAATGAGCTAAACCTGATGATGGGTCGTTTTGCTCAACCTATTCACCGGGGTGAATCCATTTTGAAACAACCCTTACCAAAAGAGTTACAAAACGGATTACCCTCCCAACTGTTGATCCAGAGGCCAGACATACAACAGGCAGAATTGGAATTATTGGCCTCACGTTTAGATGTTAAAGCGGCACGTGCCGCTTTTTTGCCTTCATTAAATATTACCGGTGCCGTAGGATTACAATCTTTTACCACTAACGTTTTATTTAATACCCCCAACTCTGCCGCATACTCCATATTGAGTGGATTAACCGCTCCTCTGTTCAATCGAAATGTAATTCGTTCCGAATATCGAAAGGCATCTGCCTCACAGCTTGAATCATTTTATGCTTATCAGCAAAGTATTTTGAATGGGTATCAAGAGGTATCCACGCAACTCAACAAAATCAATAACCTGCAACTTTCTTTTCAATTCAAATCACAGGAAGTAACCACCTTAGAAGAAGGTGTAGCTATTTCTAACGATTTGTTTATTGCAGGTCTGGCCTCTTATATAGAAGTAGTAACCGCTCAAAAAAGTGTACTTGTAGCCGAGTTAGATGCTATTGACACCAGACAGCAGCAATTTAACGCCACCATTGATTTGTATCGTGCATTAGGTGGAGGATGGTGACATTACTTTATTTACCCTTTCGAATATTTTTATAGGAAAGGTAAGATTGTATTAGAATTGAAAAAGCAGTAGTTGCAAGTATTCGAAATGTTCTACCCCTTTTCACTTGCAAATTTTACAGAACAGCCATAGTGTTTTTTACTTTATTTAGTCGTCCCTTAAAAAATCAGTTTAGTAAAAAAACCAGAAAAGTTGACCTGTTTCGGCAACACTATTATTCTTAGTGGTGATTTTGATTGAGACTACTGATCTAATTTTTGCTGTTGATTCTATCCCTGCTATACTTGCCATTTCAGATGACTCTTTTATTGTCTACACATCAAATGTTTTTGCCATACTTGGCTTGCGTTCACTTTACTTTGCCTTGGCTGGCATAGAAAAATATTTTCATTATTTAAAGTATGGACTCTCTGCTATATTGGTCTTTGTTGGCATTAAAATGTGTATTGTGGATTTTTTAAAAATACCCATTGAAATTTCTCTTATTTTAATTGGATTTATTTTATTTATATCGATGATAGCATCCCGAATTTTTCCACAAAACGAAAAAGATGGTTAGATTTCAATCTGTAAATCCTGCTCTAAATCTAAATGCATTGTAAACTATGGATTTTCAAATTCTCATTTCGAATGTAACGAATCCAACTTTGTTATTCTTTTTGTTGGGCATTGTTGCATGTCTTATAAAGAGCGATCTGGAAATTCCTCAAACTACCATTAAGTTTATTTCACTTTACCTTTTGTTTTCCATCGGGTTTAAAGGTGGCCAGGAATTAGCCCATGGGCATTTTACCGTTGAAGTTTTCTATTCGCTGATATTCGGCCTTCTTATTTCTTCAATCGTTCCACTTTATACTTTTTTTATTCTCAAAACACAATTGACCGCTTCCAATGCTGGTGCAATTGCTTCTGCATATGGTTCTGTTAGTGCTGTTACATTTGTTGCAGCATCTTCTTTTCTTGAAATGCAACAAATTTCCTTTGGGGGTCATATGGTTGCCGTTATGGCCTTGATGGAATCACCTGCTATTATTGTGGGTGTCATATTGATCAACAAGTTTGAAACTGAAATTCAAGATAAACAGAAGCTCAGTAGCATCGTTCGTCATTCTTTTACGAACGGAAGTGTTCTAATGGTACTTGGTAGTTTGATAATTGGGGTAATTGCAGATTCAAAACAGGCAGAAGGAATCAAACCCTTTACAACGGATATCTTTAAAGGCTTTCTTGCCATCTTCTTATTAGAAATGGGAATGGTTACGGCAAAACGATTTTCATCCTTTAAGCTGTATGGATGGTTTGCAACCACCTTTGCCATCGTTATACCATTACTAAACGGATGCGTAATTGCTATTGCTAGCTCAATTGTTACGCATGATATTGGAAACCGATTTGTATTTTCAATATTAGCCGCAAGCGCTTCTTACATTGCAGTGCCTGCTGCTATGAGATTTGCTGCGCCAAAAGCTGATCCTGGACTGTATATACCTATGGCCTTGGGTATTACCTTTCCATTCAATATTACTGTCGGCATGCCGCTTTACTTTTTCATTATACAAGCAACGTAACTATTTCAATCGTTTCTTGAATCTAGAAGTTCAGGTAAGTAAACTCATATGTGTATCGCCCTATTCTCCGTAGCCGCTAAACAAGCTTCTTTAACCCCTTCCATATACGTTGGGTGTGCATGTGACATACGAGCAAGATCTTCAGCGGACGCTCTAAATTCCATCGCTGTAACTCCAGTAGCTATCATATCGGCAGCGCGTGCACCAATAATATGCATACCTAAAATTTCATCAGTTTGTTTGTCGGCTAACACTTTTACCAATCCATCAATATCCATACTTGCACGCGCACGGCCAAGTGCTTTGTAAGGGAAGCTCCCTACTTTGTAAGCTCTGCCTTGTTCTTTTAATTGTTCTTCTGTTGATCCTACACTTGCCACTTCGGGCCAAGTGTATACAACTCCAGGAATTAAATTATAATGAATGTGAGGTTTTTGTCCTTTCAATACTTCTGCAACGAACACACCTTCTTCTTCTGCCTTGTGTGCCAACATCGGCCCGCGTACTACATCACCAATGGCATAGATATTATCTACTTTTGTTTTGAGATGATCATCAACTGGTATCTGACCCTTTACGGTCTCAATACCTATTTTATCGAGACCAAGTCCATCCGTGTAGGGTCTGCGGCCAATGCTTACTAAACAATAGTCACCTTTAAATTCTAAAGCAGCTCCACCATTTTTAGGCTCAGCTTTCACTACTACTTCTGTACCTTTATTTTCTACAGCAGTTACCTTGTGTCCAAGGAAAACCTCCATGCCCATTTTCTTAGCAACCTTAAGTAATTCTTTGCCCATTGTTCCATCCATCGTTGGAATAAGGCTATCTAAAAATTCTACCACGGTAACCTTAGCGCCAAGGCGCGCATATACAGAACCAAGCTCCATACCGATAACGCCTCCTCCTATAACGATGAAATGTTTTGGCACTTCTTTCAAAATCAATGCCTCCGTACTGGAGATAATTCTTTTCTTATCAAATGGAGCAAAAGGAAGTGGTGTAGGTTTAGATCCTGTTGCAATGATTACGTGATCAGTTGTAACAGATGATTCTTTTCCATCTGCAGTTGTTACTTTAATGGTATTCTTATCAACAAATGATCCAACACCAGTCAATACATCAATTTTGTTCTTCTTCATCAGGAACGCAATGCCATCGACATTCGCTTTTACAACATCACCCTTCCGCTTAATCATCTGCGTGATGTTTACTTTAGGAGCTGGTATATCAATGCCATGTTCTTTAAAGGTATGCTCTGCATTATGAAAATGCTCTGACGAATCGAGCAATGCTTTGGAAGGAATACAACCAACATTCAAACAGGTTCCGCCTAAGGTATTATATTTTTCAATGATGGCCGTTTTAAAACCAAGTTGTGCACAGCGAATTGCCGCTACATATCCACCTGGGCCAGAGCCAATGACTGTTACGTTGTATTGCATAAAATTAAGTTATAGTCTATTCAAAATATTCATACGCTTCAATAATGTCAAGATAGACGCCATCAAAACCAGCTTCTAAAATCTTTTTGGTATAGGATTGGTCATTACCATAGATTAAGTCTTTCCATGATGTTTCCCAATACTTAATAGAAAAATTTCCCTGCCAATCCGGATTCTCTTTATATATCAGGCTCTTATTCAAACCACTCCAATAGTATCTATAATCTTCAGCCTCGCCAATGCTCATATAACAAATTACCAGGCGAGACCCTCCATTCAATTTTACTTTCAATGATGTTACATCCGCTAAGGTTAATTGTTCATCATTACAAGATAAATCAATCAACACCATATCATAGTTGGTATTCTTTACAGCATCCAAAAAGGATTGCTTTGTAGTATAGGCTGATGGATTTATTAAATAGAGAAAGTTCTTTACATCACCAATCTCATTAACATCACTGTCATTTACATTATGTATTGCAGCTGGATACGCTGGTACATTATCCAACTCGCGATGGTCAGCAGCAAACGACACATAACCCTTTGTCTGATTTTGTGTGTATGAATCATCCATCTTCGAATGCGTTGAACAATAATCCGTTGTGAGTACTATCTTCCCATTGTTCTTTGCCACATCACAAAAGTCAATCAAAAAATTATGATCTTCAGCCGGGGTTGAAACATCATCGCTTGTATATCCATAAAATAAATCTTCGCGACCAACAGCGTCAATTGCATTTACATATTCAGTAGCTAAGGCTCCATTCTTCTCACTATTTGTAGTGAGGATTTCTTGTCCGTTTTGAGGGATGATCAGAAAATTTGCCTTTTGGTCTTTTGCGTAGACACTAATCTCCTGAACAAATGCACGCATCTCCTGACGAAAATCTAAATCGGGAATGGTGGGGTCATCATCTTTTCCGCATGATGCTGAAATCAACACCACAAATAAAATGCGAAAGAGGTTTTTTAAACTGACCATCAAGAGCGTATTGATTAAACTCCTAAAATCAATCGTCCTGGATCTTCCAATAATTCTTTAACACGAACTAAGAAGCTAACCGATTCTTTTCCGTCTACAATGCGGTGATCATACGAAAGTGCTAAATACATAATCGGGCGAATCACAATTTCACCTTTCTGCACCACAGCACGCTCAACAATATTGTGCATACCTAAGATAGCGGACTGAGGAGGATTTAATATTGGAGTTGAAAGCATCGAACCAAATACACCTCCATTCGTAATCGAGAATGTGCCGCCTTGCATTTCATCAATCGAAAGTTTTCCATCGCGACCTTTCGTAGCCAGTCTGATAACTTCATTTTCAATTTGATCGAAGCTCAAACCTTCTGCATTACGAATAACCGGAACTACTAAACCACGTGGTGTAGAAACTGCAATCGAAACATCACAGTAGTCGTGATAGATTACCTCATCACCATTGATCTGCGCGTTCACTGCAGGGAATTCTTTTAGCGCAACACAAACTGCTTTTGTGAAGAACGACATGAATCCAAGTCCTACACCGTATTTTTCTTTGAACTTATCTTTATACTTCGAACGCAAATCCATTACCGGTTTCATATCCACCTCATTGAAAGTAGTGAGCATGGCCGTTTCATTTTTAACAGACACCAATCGCTTGGCAATTGTTTTGCGCAATGAGGTCATCTTCTCGTTGCGCTTGTTTCGGCTACCTGTTGCTGAGACTATTGGTGCTGAAGCGGGTTTTGCATCTGCAGGTTTTGATGCAGGAGCTGTCTGTGCTTTTTGTGCATCTTCTTTTGTTACTCTTCCACCAACACCCGACCCTTGCACTGCGCCAGCAGAAATTCCTTTCTCATCTAAAATTTTTGCAGCCGCAGGCGATGGATGACCAGCGGCATATGTCTTATCTCCAGACGTGACAGCCGCGGCTTGTGCTACTGGCTGTGTCGCAGCAGCAGGTGCTCCTTCCGTAATTTCAATCTTGCAGATTAATCCCCCAATAGGTAATGTATCTTTTTCTTTGGCAACAATGCGAAGAATACCATTGGCTTCAGCGGGCAACTCAAACGTTGCTTTGTCTGATTCCACTTCGGCAATTACTTCATCAAGCTTCACAAAGTCACCATCCTTTTTCAACCAGGTAGAGATCGTCACTTCTGTAATCGACTCTCCCACAGCAGGCACTTTCATTTCTTTAACACCTCCGGTTGCCTTTGGAGCACCGTTCGATGCAGCCGGTGCTGGTGTGGGTGCAGATGCTGCAGCTTTACTTTCTTCTTTAGGTGCCGAGGCTGATGCTCCTCCTCCATCGGCAATCTCACATACCAATCCTCCAATCGGAACAGCTTCGCCTTGTTGTTTTACAATTTTCAATATTCCCGCTTGAGGAGCTGTTAATTCAAAGGTCGCTTTATCCGATTCGAGTTCAGCGATTACTTCATCAATCTTCACTACATCGCCATCCTTCTTAAGCCAGTTAGCGATAGTTACTTCAGTAATCGATTCGCCTACGGTTGGTATTTTTACTTGGATTGCCATACTTTCAATTTAAGATTTTTGATTTTTGAATTACGATTTTTGAATATCAGGCTTGAAGTTTTTTGCCGCGAAGTCTAATATCTAGCTACTTGTTACTAATGACTATATTTCAAATGCCTGATTTACAATTTTCTCTTGCTCTGCCTTATGAACTTTATTATAGCCCGTTGCAGGTGAAGCACTGGCCTTACGTGAAACAAAACTGATTTTGTAATCCGACATCATGCGCACGATATATGACAAGCAACCCATATTAGCCGGTTCTTCCTGAGCCCAAACCAATTTTGCATCCTTGTATTTTTTTAATACTGCCTTCAATTGTTTTTCTGGTAATGGATGCAGTTGTTCCAAACGAACAATGGCAGCATCTTTTACTTTTCTCTTTTGCTGAGCTTCTAATAAATCATAGTAAATTTTTCCAGAGCAGAGTATTACTCGTTTTACTTCTTTCGCAGTCACTGTTGAATCATCAAGTACTTCAGTGAATGTTCCTGACGTAAAATCTTTCATCGGTGATACAACCAATGGATGTCTCAATAAAGACTTCGGTGAAAACACAATGCATGGTTTGCGGAATGGCCAAAGGACTTGTCTGCGCAACAAGTGGAAAAAGTTAGCGGGCGTTGTTGGGTTTGCAACTACCATATTGTACTCCGCTGCTTGTTGCAAAAATCTCTCAGGACGACAGCTTGAATGCTCTGGTCCCTGACCTTCATAACCGTGTGGCAATAACATTACCAGTCCATTCATCCGTTGCCATTTCGATTCGGCACTGGAAATAAACTGATCGATCATTACCTGCGCACCATTTACAAAATCTCCAAACTGTGCCTCCCAAAGAACAAGTGCTCGTGGAGTTGACATGGCATAACCATATTCAAATCCAAGTACTCCAAATTCAGAAAGAAGTGAGTTGTAAATGTGGAATTTCGATTGGTCTTTATCTACATTATTCAAACCACAATACGGTTCGTTTGTATTGGCGTCAAAGAAATATGCGTGACGATGTGAGAACGTTCCACGTTTTACATCTTGACCAGACATACGCACGGGAGTTTTTTCAGCAAGTAATGAACCGTATGCCAGCAACTCGGCTTCTGCCCATCCTAATATTTTACTTTCAAAGAAAGCAGTCGTGCGATCTTTCAAAAGTTTTTCAATTTGCTTCAATGGTTTGAAACCTTCAGGAACATTTGTTAGCGCTTTACCTACTTTTTCAATTAACGCTTCTTTGATATTCGTAGCCGGTGATTGATCAAAGTCTTCTGGTTTAGCAAAACGCAATTGATCCCACTCCTCTTCCATTTTCTGAGGAATATAGGGAAGTGGTTTCTGCTTCACTTCGTTTAATCGGTCCTGAAGTTGATTACGGAAATTTTTATCCATTTCATCTGCTAAAGCAGCATCAACATCACCACGTTCAATTAATTTCTTAACATAAATCTCGCGCGGGTTTTCATGCTTCGCGATGATGTTATATAATTTAGGCTGAGTGAATTTAGGTTCATCGCTTTCATTGTGTCCGTGTCTGCGATAGCACAGCAAGTCAATGAAAATATCCTTCCCAAATTTCTGTCTGTATTCAACTGCAAGATTAGAGGCAAACGTAACCGCTTCTGCATCATCACCGTTTACGTGAAGAACAGGTGCATCAACAATCTTTGCGATGTCTGTACAATAAATACTGGTTCTTGCATCATCATAATCCGTTGTGAATCCAACTTGGTTATTGATAACAAAATGAATGGTTCCTCCAGTTGTATAACCAGGCAGACCTGACATCTGTACAACTTCATATACGATACCTTGCCCCGCAACAGCAGCATCTCCGTGAATAAGGATCGCCATTGCCGTTGACAAATTGCCTTGATATTCATCATCAATTTGTCCGCGTGTATATCCAATTACTAATGGATCAACTGCTTCAAGATGAGATGGGTTTGGGGTGAGCTTAACGTATATCTTTTTTCCAGATGGAGTATTGATGTGACTAGAGTACCCCAAGTGATACTTCACATCACCATCACCCATTGTATGATCGGGGCTTACGTTCCCTTCAAACTCCGTGAAGATTTGTTCGTATGTTTTCCCTAATATATTGGACAACACGTTTAATCGGCCGCGGTGCGCCATACCGATAACCACTTCTTTTACATCAAGCTCAGCGGCCTTTTTAATAATAGTGTCTAGCGCTGGAATTGTATTTTCTCCGCCCTCCAGTGAAAAGCGTTTCTGGCCAAGAAATTTAGTGTGAAGGAAATTCTCGAAAACAACCGCTTCATTTAATTTAGACAACACTCTTTTCTTGTCGTCAATAGCGGGATTGTAGTTAAAGTATTCTTTTTCGCATTTCTGAAAAAACCACTGACGGATTTCGTCATTGCGAATGAAGTTGTATTCAAAACCAATGCGTCCGAGATAAACAATTTTTAACCGCTCTATAATTTTTCGAAGGGATGTACGGCCCATGCTGATTTCGGCACCAACATCAAACTCAGAATCCAAGTCTGCATCGGTAAGACCAACGCTTTTGTGATCCAGGTTTACATGATGATTTCTTCTTGCGCGAACAGGGTTGGTGTCTGACTTTAAATGACCAAACGACCGGTAAGCAAAAATTAAATTTCGTACTTGTGTCTCTTTAATAGAGAGGGAATCCTCGCCCGCACCCGTATTTCCGTTCGTGCCATAGCGTTGAGATGAGAAATCGTAGCCTTCGAAAAACTTTTGCCAGGTTGCATCAACCGTATTCGGGTCGGTTTTGTAACTCTGGTACATTTGGTCTACGTAACCAACCTCTGCATTCGAGATGTATGAATATTTATCCATGATTGTAAAATGTGGTTAACAAATGTATAGAACACGTTTTATTTAAAAAAACTGAATAATCGCGTATGCAAATATAAACTACTAGTCAGTAAATTGCGCATTCTTCGGGCTTGAGATTGTCCTGCACCAAAATTCCACTATCTTTGCGATCCTAAAAAATGGACGAGATCCAAAAATTTAAAAGCTAAACAATGGTTAAAATCAGATTGGCCCGCAGAGGGCGTAAAAAACTCGCATTGTACGATGTAGTCGTAGCAGATGCCAGGGCACCACGCGATGGTCGCTTTATTGAAAAGATTGGGACTTACAATCCTATCACAAACCCAGCAACAATCGAATTGAATGACGAAAAGGCATTCACTTGGTTGATGAACGGAGCACAACCTTCAGACACGGTTAAAGCGATGCTTTCTTACCGCGGTGTGATGATGAGAAAGCACCTTCAGATTGGTGTTATCAAAGGTGCAGTTACTCAGGAACAAGCGGATAGCAAGTTAGCTGAGTGGTTAAACGCTAAGAATGCCAAGATAGAAGCAAAACGTTCTACCCTTAGCCAGTCTAAGCAAGCTGATCTTAAATCTCGTAAAGAGGCTGAAACGAAAATTAAGGAAGCTCGCGCAGAAGCTATTCGCAAGAAGAACATCGTAGCGCCTACTCCCGTTGCAACAGAAGCTCCAGCGGAAGCTGCTGCGGAGGCAACTGAAGAACAAGCTTAATTTGAATTGTAAATATTTAAATGCCATCCTGCCGAAGCGGGTTGGCATTTTTGTTTCTTGTCACTATGGAGATTAAATCCGCACTAAAAATCGGTTTCATATTAAAACCTCATGGTCTGAAGGGTGAGGTTACGGTTTCGTTGGATGCAGGCATACCTGAGGGTGTTGAATTGCTTCAATCTGTTTTTCTGGAAAAGGACAACCGTTTAGTTCCTTATTTTATTGAAGCCATCTCCGTTCGAGGACAAAAGGCGTTTGTGAAATTTGAAGATGTTAATTCATTGGAGATGGCGGGTGAAATATCCCGGCAAGGTATTTACATACCTAAACCTGAAAGAGCAAAACTAAAACAGGGTGAGTTCTATCCCGATGAAGTTGTCGGTTTCAAGGTTTATACAGAATCGAATGAATTGATAGGCACAATCAAGGAGGTAATGGATGAAGGGCCCAACCCGATGTTAGTACTCGATCACGATAGCAAAGAAATTCTTATTCCGCTCAATAGTCCTTTCATTCAAAACGTGGACAAGCGCAAAAAGCAGTTCACTGTTAATCTTCCTGACGGATTTTTGGATATTTGAAGTATGCACATTGATATCATTACCTGTCTTCCTAAACTTGTTGAAAGTCCATTTTCGGATTCTATATTGAAACGTGCCCAGGCTAAGGGATTGGTGACAGTGAATATTATTGATTTACGTCCCTATTCCACCAATAAGCATCACAACACGGATGATTATGCTTTCGGAGGTGGAGCTGGGATGGTAATGATGATTGAACCCATCGACAACTGTATCTCTGACTTAAAATCAAAGCGACAGTATGATGATATTATCTACATGAGTCCTGATGGTGAATTGTTTAACCAATCCATCGCCAACGAGCTGAGTCTAAAAACCAACCTAATCTTATTGTGTGGTCATTATAAAGGTGTTGATGAGAGAGTTCGGGAGCATCTGATTACCCGGGAAATCAGTATTGGAGATTATGTATTATCAGGTGGTGAGTTGGCTGCAGCGGTAGTCGCAGATGCCACCATCCGATTAATTCCAGGGGTCTTGTCAGACGAGACTTCGGCACTTAGTGATTCCTTTCAAGATAATTTGCTGGCACCTCCGGTTTATACCCGCCCGGCTGAATACAAGAGTTGGCAAGTTCCAGAAGTACTCTTGTCAGGACACGAAGCCAAAATAGATCAATGGAGGATGGAAAAATCATTGGAAAGAACCCAAAAACGGAGACCTGATTTGCTGAAAGGCCATTAAAATCGAAGGTTCTTCGCACGGGTCAGGTAATTTCCAGAGTATTTTACAATCTGCCTATTGTCTGCTGCCTTCTCTTTCCTATCTTTGCAGTCCAATTTTTAAAACACCATCGAGTCATGGCAGATTTAATCAAACTTGTAGAGCAAGAACTTGCGGCATCCCGTGAAAAGCTCCCTAGCTTTAGCCCCGGAGATACTATAAATGTACACGTTAAGATAAAGGAAGGCGCTAAAGAAAGAATTCAGCAATTCCAAGGCACCGTAATTCAGCGCAGAGGAAGCAACACAAACGGAGAAACTTTCACAGTAAGAAAGGTTTCAAACGGAGTAGGTGTTGAGCGTATTTTCCCTATCGTTTCACCTTCTATTGATAAGATTGAAGTGTTGAAGCGAGGTGATGTTCGCAGAGCGAAACTGAATTACCTCAAAGGCAAGCATGGTAAGGCTGCCCGTATCAAGGAAAAATTATAAGATCCAAACTATATAAGAATGCCATCTTGCTCTAAGTAGGATGGCATTTTTGTTTAGCCTCATCCCTGCCTACCGGCAGGCAGGTCGATCCTCTCCAGAGGAGAGGTAAGAGCGTGAGACATGAATAGACCTTTACAACACTCAAAGGACTTCATTTTAGCACTTTAGCATCCTATTAAATAATTAATAACTTTGTCAGCCTGCTAAAGTGCGTACTCAAAAAGAATTCAATCCGTTAAGGACGATTTTCAAAAACAGGTTCAAACTATGTCTTGGTTTAAGAGAAGCGATAAAGGAATACTTACCCCCACCGAATCAAAAAGAGAAGTGCCAGATGGTCTCTGGTTCAAATCACCGGCAGGTAAAATTGTACATACGCGTGAACTGAAAAACAACGCCTACGTAGTTCCGGATGAGGAATACCATGTTCGGATTGGTTCGGAGGAATATTTCGAAATACTTTTTGATGACAATCAGTTTACAGAATTAGATGCGAATATGGAATCAGCAGATCCGCTGAAATTCAAAGACACTAAGCCTTACCCTAAGCGCATAAAAGAAACCCAAGAGAAAGTACAGCTGAAAGATGCTGTGCGTACAGGTTATGGAAAGATGAGTGGCATCGATATTACCATTGCTTGTATGGATTTCAGTTTCATCGGAGGCTCTATGGGGTCCGTTGTTGGCGAGAAGATTGCACGCGCCATGGATCATAGTCTTAAAAATAAAATACCGTTCTTAATGATTTCCAGATCAGGCGGTGCTCGAATGATGGAGGCAGGACTTTCGCTTATGCAAATGGCGAAAACATCAGCCAAGATTGCGTTATTAGACGAAGCAAAAGTTCCCTACATATCATTATTGACTGATCCTACCACGGGAGGTGTTACTGCATCTTATGCCATGCTTGGAGATTTTAACATTGCCGAACCATCTGCACTCATTGGTTTTGCTGGCCCACGCGTTATTCGTGAAACGATTGGCAAAGATCTTCCAAAGGGATTTCAGAGTTCAGAGTTTGTTTTGGAACACGGCTTTCTGGACTTTATCGTAGACAGAAGAATTCTAAAAGCAAGACTTAGCACTTTGCTGAAAATGCTCGCGAATTAATTCGAAACTTATTTAGGAAATTCGTCTAACGAGAATTCGTCTAATATTTTTCTCAATTCACCAGGTTCCATTTTTTCACCGGTCATCGTGAGAAGAAATCGATCACGAATACCAAGAAACAATTGGGACGTTTGATTCCGTTTGTTAAACGATTCCCAGCCCATACAATTCCGTATTATAACCGAACGATCAACTAATGAATCCGATTCTATAGTGAGTTGATTGTTCCACTTTCGAGTTGCTTGAGTGTACATAATAGAAGCCTCTTTAAAATCGAAAAGAAGAATCTTTACAGTTCGATTACCATCATTAAAATTTCTTTCACAAAGTGTGTAGGTAAGCGTACCCACTTTCATTTGTAGTGCTTTCGGATCATTAGTCTGTTGAAATCGTTGAATACGATTGGGAATTAGTTTCAATATTTTAGTTGGCGATAGCAACGCAACATCTTGAGCCTGCACCTGATTTGCGAAATGAACCGAAATCAATGCAGAGAAAAGAAGGGCTTTTCTCAACATCAGCGTGGCATTGTGGCACTATATTCCTTCACCGTATCAATAAAGCATTTCACTTTGTCAACTTCAATGTCTGGATAGAGACCATGCCCTAGGTTTGCGATGTGTTTAGTCGGTCCAAAGGCATTCAGCATTTTCTTTGTCTCTTTTTTTATACTCTCAAAAGAACCATACAATGCACACGGATCAAGATTACCCTGGAGTACTTTATTGGGCATAAGTCTTCTTGATTCTTTTATATCCATATTCCAATCAAGACCAACCATATCACACTTAATATTGTTCATTGATGCTCTTGCAAAAAAGGCTCCTTTCGCAAATACGATTTTGGGAGCTTCATCAATTGCATCGCATATTTTAGAAATATACTTTAAGGAAAATTCATCATACTGATCTGGACTCAAAATACCTGCCCATGAATCAAAAATCTGAACAATGTCTGCACCTGCCGTAATCTGTGCTTTCAAATAATTGATGGTACTTGTTGTGATCATCTCCAATAAACGATGTGAAAGTTCAGGCTGCGTATAGAGCATTTGTTTTGCCCTGCTGAATGTTTTGCTACCGCTACCCTCGACCATGTATGCAAAGATCGTCCAAGGCGCACCGGCAAATCCAATTAACGGAACTCGGCCATTTAATCCTTTCTTCACTA
>JANODK010000202.1:0-51207 GCA_031412655.1 Chryseolinea sp. | reverse complement strand
CCCACAGACAGCGCTGGATTTGTGTCTTCCCAACTTTCTTTTTTGAGCTTATCTTTCAATTCGATGATGACGCGAAGAGCTGTTTTTCCACCTATACCTTTTATTTTTTGTAAGGCTACGGCATCTTCACTGACAATAGCATTTTTTATCTCCGAACTATTCATGTAAGACAGCATAACAATGGCCGTGTTAGGCCCTACGCCATTCACGGATATGAGTTGTTGAAAAAGTTTTCGTTCGGCCTCGTTGCTGAATCCAAACAACACATAAGCATCTTCCCGAATACTAAGATGGGTATGGAGCAAAACATTTTCCTGATCCTTAATTTCTGAAAAGGTCTGTAATGAAATGTTTGCATGATAACCCACACCACTTACATCTATCACAACATGCGTTGGAAATTTCTGAACCAGCTTGCCTTTCAAAAACGAAATCATAGTTAGTGTGTAAGTGTTGAAGTACGAAGTGTTGAAGTGGATGGGTGTTGAAGTGCGAAGTACAAGTGTTCTTTCTTAATACTTTAACACTTCAACACACCAAAACTCCCTATAAATGGTCATTCTGATCATGCAATTGCGCATCCACTACAGCAATAGCGGCCATATTCACAATCTCGCGAATAGAGCTGCCCAATTGTAATATATGAACGGGCTTTTTCATACCGAGTAGAATAGGCCCGATTGCCTCGGCTCCACCAATCTCCATCAATAATTTATAAGCAATATTTCCAGAAGCCAGGTTCGGGAATATTAAGGTATTCGCTCCTTGTTTAGAGAGTGCGCTGAATGGATAGTTCTCTTGTTGAATCTCGGTGTTTAATGCTACGTTCGCTTGGATGTCACCCTCAACTACTAAGTCAGGATTTTTTAGTCTGGCCAGTTTCACGGCTTGTCTTGCCTTTTCAGGAACTTCTCCTTCGGACGAACCAAAGTTGGAATATGAAAGCACAGCAATGCGTGGATCCATATCGAAGAATTTTACACCACGGGCAGTGAGTTCGATAATCTCAGCAAGTTGTTGCGCGTCCGGATTTAAATTAACCGTTGTATCTGCGAAAAAGAATGTGCCCGTTTTGTTGGTGATGATATACATACCGGCCACACGATTTACGCCTTCTGCTGTTCCGATAATTTGAAGTGATGGAAGAATTGTTTTGGGATAATCTTTCGTAAGGCCACTCACCAATGCATCAGCATCTCCAAACTCCACCATCATGGCGCCATAATAATTTCGTTCGTGCATTAAGCGAACACAATCCTGGTAGGTAAGTCCTTTGCGTTGACGTTTTTTGTAAAGCACTTCTGCGTAGCGCTTTACAATTTCATCTTCTTCACGTGGATAGAAGATGGGGCAATCCTGAAGATCCAAGCCGTGTTCTTCAATGAGGCGAAGTATCTCTGCTTTGTTGCCTAGTAAAATAGGTAATGCAATGCCTTCATCTTTTAAAACCTGTGCAGCCTTTAAAATCTTATGATGTGTTGCTTCAGCAAAAACAACACGTTTCGGATTTTGTTTTGCACGATCAATAACACGCGACATTAATTTTTGATCAATGCCAATGCGTTTTTGTAATTCAACATTGTAAGCACCCCAATCGGTGATTGCTTTCTTTGCCGTACCTGAATCCATTGCTGCTTTTGCAACGGCTGGTGAGACGGTCGTGATTAATCGTGTATCTAATGGCTTCGGAATTAAATACTCGCGGCCAAATTGAATCTTATCCGTACCGTATGCCTTCACAACCATATCGGGCACCGCCTCTTTTGCGAGTGTTGCCAAGGCGTGAACAGCAGCGAGTTTCATTTCTTCATTTATTTCCTGAGCGCGTACATCCAATGCGCCACGGAATATGTATGGGAAACCAAGAACATTATTCACCTGATTAGGATAATCCGAACGACCTGTTGCTAAAATGACATCCGGGCGAGACGCCTTTGCTAAGTGATAATCAATCTCTGGATTGGGATTAGCAAGTGCGAACACAATAGGATTGTCAGACATGCTTTTCAAATCGTCAGCAGTAATGGCATCCGCTACTGAAAGTCCAATAAATACATCCGAGCCTTTCATTGCTTCTTGTAATGTATCAATCGTGCGATCGGTTATGAATTGCGATTTGATTTCATCAAGGCCAGTGCGTTTTTTATTCAACACACCTTTGCTATCGCACATCACTATATTTTCTTTTCGTGCACCGAGTGCCATGTAGAGCTTGGTGCAACTTACTGCAGCAGCTCCCGCACCGTTCACTACGATCTTAATATTCTCAATTTTCTTTTCTACAATTTCAAGAGCATTCAACAAGGCCGCGCTTGAAATGATTGCCGTACCATGCTGATCATCATGCATGATCGGAATGTTCATTTTCTCACGGAGCTCGGTTTCAATTTTAAAACATTCCGGTGCCTTAATGTCTTCGAGGTTAATACCTCCAAACGTGGGCTCTAATGATTTTACGATCTTGATAAAAGCATCGGGATCTTCTTCGTCAATTTCAATATCAAACACATCGATGCCCGCAAATTTTTTAAAGAGAACACCTTTACCTTCCATTACGGGTTTGGATGCTTCTGGTCCGATATTACCCAAACCTAATACGGCTGTACCATTTGAGATTACGGCTACTAAATTTCCTTTTGCTGTGTATTTATAAACATCTTCTTTGTTGGCTGCAATTTCTTTACACGGCTCTGCTACTCCGGGCGAATATGCGAGCGCCAAATCAAGTTGAGAACTTAATGTTTTGGTGGGTACGACTTCAATTTTTCCGGGCTGACCTTGGGTGTGATAATCAAGTGCATCCTGCTTTTTGATTTTAATCGACATGGAGGTATTGTTAAGTGGGCAAAGATAATAATGGAAACATGAATCGATTCAACAATCGACTGTTGTTTTAGTTTGAGATTTTGTGAAAATATCAATAAAGATTGGATTTATCTTTATTGAAAGGTGTGAATGATTTGCAGATGAATTTCTTTGAAATATAAAGTCGCACAGACTGTACAGTTAACGAATAAATGCGTGTGATTTTTTTATCGCTTTCGTGATAAACCTCTTTGCAATTGTTTCGACTCTACCGGAAGAGATTATATACCGATGATCAACCGCTGACCAGCTTTGATTTTGCTGTTGCCAAGATTGTTCAAACTTTTAATTTTCTCAATGGTAAGACCTTCATATTTTTTTGAAATATCCCATAAGGTATCACCGGGCTGAACAATGTATGATTTGGAATCTGGAACTGGTACAGCTACAGGTTTTGCTTTTGCAGCTGACGCAACAGCACTCGTTGCCCGATTACTTTGCTTTGACCAAATGTTTAGTCGTTGTCCAACATGAATGGTATTGCCTCGGAGGTTATTCCATTTTTTAAGACTCGTTACACTTACGCTATGACGAATAGCAATCGAACCCAATACATCACCACTTCTCACACGGTAAACAATCCGGTCGCGACCATAGGTACTTCCTTCTGTATTTCGTGCGAGTACTTCCAATTCTTTTTTACCGACTTTCGATGCTGAATCTAAAATTGCAAATCGGTTTAACTCCAATTGATTTTTGGACTCAGTAGGTACGCGCAATACAAATGTTTTATTCAGATCAGGAACCGCATTACGTTGAATAGAAGGATTTAATTTTTGTAAATCTTCAACGCATGTACCCGTGAGTTTGGCAAACGTTTCGAAGTTAAAAAATTTCTTGACGTGAAGGGTATCGAAAGCTTGTGTCATCTCCTGACCTTCATCGATGAAATTATGATCATCTAAATAATTCATGGTATAAACAATGGCTACAAACTGGGGAACATATGAACGTGTTTCACGAGGTAAGTTCGGATAGATTTCCCAGAAGGAACGCTTGTATCCTGATTTGCGAATGGCTCGCTTTACATTACCGGGCCCGGTGTTGTACGCGGCAAGTGCTAATTCCCAATTGTGAAACATTCCATATAAATCGCGTAGGTAGCGACATGCTGCATCAGTTGCTTTATCCGGATCCATGCGATCATCCATGTACCAATCGTTATTTAATCCATAGTACCTTCCAGTGGCTGACATAAATTGCCACAAGCCCACCGCTCTTGCGCGCGATACCGCCCTTGGATTTAAACCGGATTCAATGATTGATAAGTATTTGAGTTCGTCAGGCAATCCATAGTGCTTCAAATATTTTTCGAATAAAGGGAAGTATAAATCTTTTCTGCGCATCATCATGCGGGTGTATTCGCGATCGCGCACGGTGAAGTAATTGATGAAAGAGTGAATGCGGTCGTTATAAACCAAAGGCATTGTTTTTTGAAGGCACGCCAATCGATCACGAAATACAGCAGGGTCATCATCACCTGGAACATATTCCAAATCACTGGGCATAGAAAAATAAACGAAGTCTGTTGTGTCTTCTTTGTACAACATGTCTTCTTCGGCCACAGCAACTTCTAGTGAATCAATCACCACGGAGTCCGGTTGAGGGATCTGGCACCACGCGGATAGGGAAGCGAGTGTGCCAAGCGTAAAAAGAAAAAATCTTTTCATATTCATTTCTTTTTTGATGTGTAAAAAATTCTTCTTCAAGAACACATCGAAGCAATTACATCACAGGTGACGGCTGCTTCATCAGCGAATTAGAAAAATGCAACAATTTAGATTCTTCAAAATCATCAGCAATAATCTGAAATCCCATGGGCAATCCCTGATCATCCAAACCCAAAGGTAATGCAATTGCGGGAACTCCCGCCACATTAGCCTGAACGGAAAAAAGGTCAGCCAAGTACATTTCCAGTGGATTATCGCTGTGTTCACCCAATTTAAAGGCTGTTGTGGGTGTTATGGGCATCACAATAAAATCGTACCGCTGTAATATTTCTTTGGTTTTGTCCCGGATGATACGCCTTACTTTTTGCGCTTTTGTATAATAAGCATCATAGTAACTCGCACTTAACACAAATGTGCCAAGCAAGATTCTCTTCTGAACTTCTTTACCAAAACCTTCGGAGCGACTTTTTTTATAGAGCGCATTCAGGTCATCTGCGTTTGTGCTGCGATAACCATAACGCACGCCATCGTAACGTGATAGGTTAGAACTGGCTTCTGCTGTTGCAAGAATGTAATAGGTAGGTAATACATATTCCATCAAAGGAAAATCAATTACCTCTACTGAATGTCCTGCAGCTTTTATGTCTTCTAGTTTGGCTTTTATGCCTTCGCGAATTTCAGATTGCAATCCATCTGAATTGTCAATCTCGCGAACATACGCCACTTTATAAGTTTTGCCTTTGTCGGCAGATAATTCTTTTGAATAGGATGGGACTGACTTTCGGGAAACGGTGCTATCATTTTCATCAGCACCTGAAATGACTTCAAGTACGAGTGCTACGTCTTCAACAGACTTACCGAAAATGCCGATACAATCGAAGGATGATCCGTAGGCAATTAAACCGTAGCGTGAAATTCTGGAATAGGTGGGCTTCAATCCCACCAAACCACAAAAAGCTGCCGGCTGACGAACCGAACCGCCTGTATCTGAACCAAGTGAGATTTGACACATGTCTGCCTGAACGGCTACTGCTGATCCTCCGGAAGAACCTCCGGGAACGCGACTATTATCGACATCGTTTAGGACCGGACCAAAAGCTGAACTTTCGTTGGATGAGCCCATGGCAAATTCATCATTGTTCTGACGACCGATGATAATAGCATCTTCTTCCAACAAGCGCTGAACTGCTGTTGCGTTAAATTGTGAAATGAAACCGTTAAGGATTTTGCTGCTGGCTTGCAGCGGATGATCTTTATAAGCAAGTACATCTTTCAAGCCCACGACTAACCCCGCCAACTTTCCTGCCTTGCCTTCCTTTATTTTTTGATCGACTTCAATTGCGCGTGCAAGCGCTTCTTCACCATACACACTCAAAAAAGCATTGAGGTGCGATTTCTTTTTGATGTTATCGAGATGATGACGAACGAGATCCTGACAAGAAAATTTGCCTTGCTGCAGATCGCTCTGTATTTCGCGAAATGTAGCGTACACTTTCAATACTATTTTCCGTCCTCCAGGTTAGTACCGTCTTCCACTTCCTTCTTCACATCTTTCAATGCAGTCTTAAATTCATTCACGCCTTTACCAAGACCCTTCATGAATTCAGGAATTCTTTTTGCCCCAAAAAATATGAGAACAACCGCTGCAATGATTAAAATCTCTGACATTCCTAGTCCGCTGAACATAATTTTTTTGTTTAGAGAGACAAAATTACTCAAAAAAAGGTAATAAAAAATCAAAAGTCGGGAAGGGTCGGATAGGTGATTTGAGTGGGAAATAGAGGAGATGTGGGGCGCAAAGCTTGGGGTTGAAATAATTCACTACCTCATTACAATAAGTTGCTATGACGGTCGATTTAAGTAATCGATTGGATTAAGATAGAACATTTTTTTCCAGCCTTGTTTACTTCCATCAATCCGCCACGGGTATGGAAATATTGAGAAGATTGAATAATGCAGGTGCGGTGATTTTCCTTTTGCATTTCCTGTTGTTCCAACAGTTCCAATTCTCTCATTTTTATTTGTCCATGATAAAATGTGTGTATCAATTTCTTTTAGATGTGCATAGTAATGTATTCTCCATTTTTTGGTCCAATCACCAATACAACATTGCCTCCTATTTCAATTTCTCCAGTGAAGATCACAAGTCCACCGGTTGAAGATTTAACACGCGTACCCTCCTTAGCAAAGATGTCTACGGCTTTGTGTGTGCCTGACTTTCCCCATGGATAGAACCAATAGGATTCTGAGTTATAACTATTCTTATCTGCCCCTTCGACAGGATTAACAAATCGCTGCGGAATAAATAATCCAACAATGATGATTACCAACAGAATAATTCCAACCGATCGCTTCTTTGAAATTTTTCTCACTTCTTAAAAGTAAAATGCACCGCAAGTACTAAAAACCCGAATCCAATAAAGTGATTCATCTTAAAGGTTTCAAATTTGAAAAAATGCCCGCATTCTGAGTTAATCGTTAATGGTTAAAAGTAAGTAGTAGTAGTTTTGGTGTTAACCATAAATATCTTTTCTGTCTCCGATTTTGAGAATTTCAATAACTAGTTGTTTCGAATAAACTGAATAGATTATTCTGTAACTGCCCGATCGAATCCTGTATTGATTAGTAAAGCCTTTAAGTTTTTTATGACCTGTCGGAAATAGACTAGAAGCCAGCTCACGTATTTTATCACGAACATTCATAACCGCTGGCAGGGGCAACTTGCCTAATTCCTTTTCAGCTGATTTTTTTAGGAGAACGAGATACGGCACGTTTGGATTTTTGATTGATAATTTTCTTAACGGCTTTTTCGAAATTCACGCTGGGCTCGTTTACCCGTGCAGCTGCCTCAAGTCCATCGATGAAATCAATTAACTCCTCCTTGTATTGTTTAAGATCAAATACAACAGCAGTCTTTTCTCCTTTTGTATTGGTAAGATAATTAATGCCTTTCATTGCATTGATTGATATTTGGTAAAGCGTTAACGATAATACGAATTAAAAGCGGTTTTCGGAATAGGTTTTCCTGGATCGAATGAGTTAATGGTTAATGGTTAATTTGGAGCGCAAGATTTGGGTGTGCCGCCAAATTCTTCAAGCCTTAAGACCATTAACAATTAACCATTAACTGATCACTATTTAACAAGTTTCTTATACTTAATCCGGTGAGGCTGATCATCACCTAAACGTTTCTTTCTATTCTCTTCATATTCACTAAAGCCTCCTTCAAACCAAACTACTTGTGAGTCGCCTTCGAAAGCAAGAATGTGCGTACAAACGCGATCTAAGAACCAGCGATCGTGAGAAATAATAACCGCACAACCTGCAAAGTTTTCAAGGCCTTCTTCTAACGCGCGAAGTGTGTTTACGTCTAAGTCGTTGGTAGGCTCATCTAATAGTAAAAGATTGCCCCCTTGCTTTAATGCAATTGCTAAGTGAGCGCGGTTGCGCATACCTCCTGATAATTCTTTTATTTTCTTTTGCTGGTCAGTACCACCGAAATTAAACTTGCTTACATAAGCACGTGAGTTCATTTCTTTTCCGCCAATCATGATCAATTCATTTCCTCCGGTAATAGCTTGCCAAACGGTGTCGTCTGGTTTTAAATCATCGTGCTCCTGATCGACATAGGCGATTTGCACAGTTTCGCCAACCGAGAATGTTCCGGCATCGGGTTTTTCTTTGCCTGTAATCATTTTGAAGAGTGTTGTTTTACCAGCACCGTTAGGCCCAATAATTCCAACAATACCTGCAGGTGGTAACGTGAAGTTTAGATTTTCATACAACAGTTTATCACCGTATGCTTTTGCTACACCGGTCGCTTCAATTACTTTATTACCTAAACGTGGTCCTGGCGGAATGTAGAGTTCAATTTTTTCTTCTTTCTCTCTTCCTTCTTGTCCAAGTAATTTTTCATACGCACCCAAACGGGCTTTCCCTTTTGCCTGGCGTCCTTTAGGATTCATGCGCACCCATTCCAATTCGCGCTCTAAAGCTTTTTGTCTTTTCGATTCGGTTTTCTCTTCTTGTGCTAAACGTTTTTGTTTTTGATCTAACCACGAAGAATAATTTCCTTTCCAGGGAATACCTTCACCGCGATCCAATTCAAGAATCCATCCCGCTACGTTATCTAAGAAATAACGATCGTGGGTTACGGCTATAACCGTTCCTTTGTATTGCCTTAAATGTTGCTCCAACCAATAAACAGATTCAGCATCCAAGTGGTTAGTAGGTTCATCCAGCAACAACACATCCGGTTCTTGCAATAACAATCGGCAAAGTGCCACACGTCTTTTTTCACCACCTGAAAGATGTTCAACATTGGCATCGGATGGTGGACAACGCAGCGCATCCATTGCACGCTCTAGTTTGCTATCCAATTCCCACGCGTTAACGGCATCTAATTTTTCTTGTATCTCCCCTTGTTTTGTGATGAGCTTGTCCATCGCATCCGGATCTTCCATTACGGCAGGGTCACCAAACTTTTCGTTGATAGCATCAAACTCGCGAAGCAAGCCTACAACATCTGCAACACCTTCTTCTACAATTTCTTTTACAGTTTTGGTCTTGTCAAGTTGAGGCTCCTGTTCCAGCATGCCGACAGAAAATGAAAGATCAGATACCACCTCACCCTGAAATTCTTTGTCGATGCCGGCAATGATGCGCAACAGTGACGATTTTCCTGATCCGTTCAATCCGAGTACGCCAATTTTGGCACCGTAGAAGAATGAGAGGTAAATATTTTTGAGAACTTGTTTTTGGGGCGGGTAAATCTTGTTGACGCCCGTCATCGAGAAAATTATTTTTTCGTCTGCCATGGGGAATATAAAATCGTTTTGGAGGCGTAAATATGGCGTTTTTTAGTTGATTGTGCACATTGTACTCGTAAGGTGTCTGGAGATAAATTGTTATGTTTTCAGGTTTTACAACTATCGCACAGCCGACTATTGACAATGGTCTAATTAATTCTATTTTTGCGCAAAATTAAAAGGAGGAATAACGCTATGTATTGGACCCTTGAACTTGCCTCTTATTTAGAAGACGCACCGTGGCCTGCCACCAAAGATGAGTTGATAGATTACTCCATCCGCTCTGGCGCTCCGCTCGAAGTGGTTGAAAATCTGCAAGAGTTGGAAGATGATGGACAACCTTACGAAAGCATTGAAGAGATCTGGCCGGATTATCCGACCAAAGAAGATTTCTTCTTTAACGAAGACGAATATTAGAAATAGAATTTAGAATATAGCATTGAAGGCTGGCCCGTGGGTCAGCTTTTTTGTTTTACAACATTTTACGCCCTAACGCTTCTACTCGAGTCAACCACTTTGCTCTATAGCTATCTTTTGAAAGTTGAACAGGCCCGATGGCGGTGATGCGAACCGGATTGACACCACAATACTGAAGTGTTGCTCGTTTCATGGTGCGGTGACTGGGGCTGCCATATACTAACCAGTAATACCAATTGGGCTGATCAAGCGTACAAATTATTCGTGCGGATTTCCCGGTTAAAAGTTTATCCCACCACAATGAATTTTCTTTTTTTCGAAATGCGAAGCCTGGAAGAAATACACGGTCAATAAATCCTTTTAAGAGAGCAGGAACAGAACCCCACCATACAGGATAGACAAACACAAGATGATCAGCCCAAATTATTTTTTTCCAGGCTGCTTCAAGATCGGGTTCTTGTGTCGTTCTTTTTCGATAACCATAATTGAGAATGGGATTGAACTGAAGGTCCCTTAAAATAATCTCTTCTACGACAACACCACCTTTCAGTGCTCCGGTTTTATAGGCTTGTGCTAATGCGAAGTTGTAGCTTTCGTTATCAGGATGACCATTAATGATGAGAATGTTTTTCTTTTTCTGTGTCATGTTTTGATGATTTAAACAATGACGCAAAGATTGAAGTAGTGACTATCTAAATACTGAACAATTGTTAAGAAATGGTTTTTCTTAAACGACTTAAATGTTGTGGCGTAATGCCTAAATAAGACGCAATGTACTGAAGGGGTATATACAGAAGAAACTCAGGGTGATGGTTGAAAAGATAGAGGTACCTTTTTTCAGCAGACAAGCTTTGCAGCATTGCAATTCGATCTTCCATTTGAAGAATGAATTTTTGAATCGAAAAATCCCAAAGCATTTTTAACTGCGGAAACTCTGACATCAGATTACTGAAATTGGCTTGATCGATTATGAGTAAATCACAATCAGTGATCGCTTCGATATTTTCATTCGAGACAATATGTTGTCTAAAACTCTGGTAGGACGTAATGAATTCACCGTTCAACGCGAAATGACAGGTAACTTCATTCCCGTCATCCATCACATAATATTGACGCATGATTCCGGACTCAATAAACGCTAACTGATTGCATACTTTACCCGAACGAAACCAATATTCGCCTTTGGCTAAATTAATTTTCGTAAACTGGTTTCTAAAACGCTGATATTCTTCGTCAGTAAAATTCGCCAGCGGACTGATTGAAATTTTGAATTGATCTTGCATCGTAAATTATTTCCGGGCGTTCATCAATGCCTCTGCAACAATCAAATCTTCTGGTGTAGTGATCTTGATGTTTTCGTAACTTCCCTCAAACAATGATATAATATGTCCATCACGTTCAGCAACACTGGCATCATCGGTCATGCTTACATCTTCTTTTTGTTGATAAGCTTTTTTGATCAAGTCTACCTGAAATGTTTGTGGTGTTTGGATTAACCTGAAGCGGGAGCGATCCATTGCCTTTGTATTATCTTGATCCGTCATGCGGATAGATTCTTTTAAACGAACAGCCGCTACTGCTGATTGATGTACGGCAGCGAGTCGAAACGATGCACCTATAATATCTTCACTCACCAATGGACGGACACCATCATGAATGGCAACCAATCCCTGCCTGTCCGGCAGGCAGGCATCACCTTCAATTTTATCTAACCCATTCTTCACTGATTGAAAACGTGATTCGCCTCCGCTTTGAAGAATAACCGGAACATTGAAATTGAATTTTTCGCAGAGCGCATTCCAGATATCAAAATCATCTTCTGGCAAAACAAGAATGATGCGAACAGAATTCGAGTAGCGAACAAAGGCATTGATCGTATGCATAAGAATGGGCAAGCCATTCAGTTCCAGGAACTGCTTGGGTAATTTACTCTTAATGCGGGTGCCTTTTCCTCCGGCAACAATCAATGCGTATTCGATCGTGTTCACGTGGTGACTTTACGTATTCTCTAAAATTAAAAAGCTTTCAGGTATTTTCTGAAAGCTTTTATAATTACTTCTTAAGATGGTGGTGATTAGATGATCAACATCGCATCACCGTAGGTAAGGAATTTATATTTTTCCTTCTTCGCTACATTGTAAGCTTCCATCACCAATTCGTATCCACCAAATGCTGCAGCCATCATCAATAACGTTGACTCCGGCATGTGGAAGTTGGTGACCATGGAATTACAGATCTTGAAATCGTATGGAGGGAAGATGAATTTATCGGTCCATCCTTCCCGAGCCTTCAAGCGATTCGTTGCGGATACAGCTGATTCAAGTGCACGCATCGATGTCGTTCCAATAGCACACACGCGATTCTTGTTATCAAGAGCTTTATTCACCACATCGACAGCCTCCTGGCTCACGATGAAGTTTTCAGAATCCATTTTATGTTTTGTAAGATCTTCTACATCTACTGGTCTGAATGTTCCAAGACCAATGTGAAGTGTAATGAAGGTCATGTCAACACCCTTCAATTGAAGACGCTTTACTAATTGCTTTGTAAAGTGCAAGCCTGCAGTAGGTGCAGAAACCGCTCCTTTATGTTTCGCAAAAATAGTTTGGAAACGATCTTTATCTTCCGGCTTGATCTTGCGCTTAATGTATTTTGGAAGTGGTGTTTCCCCCAGAGTCTCTACCACTTTATCAAAAGCAGCAGAATCGCCATCGAATAAGAAGCGAATCGTTCTTCCTCTTGAGGTAGTATTGTCAATGACTTCGGCAACTAGGTCTCCATTACCAAAGTAGAGTTTGTTGCCTACACGGATTTTACGGGCAGGATCAACCAGCACATCCCATAAATGCATCTCAGCATTTAATTCGCGAAGCAAAAATACTTCGATCTTGGCACCGGTCTTTTCTTTCCGTCCGTAAAGGCGAGCAGGGAAAACCAGTGTATCATTACCTACCATGATATCGCCATTACCAAAATACTGAACAATATCTTTAAATATCTTATGTTCAATTTTGCCAGTGTCCTTGTGCAGTACCATTAACCGTGATTCATCGCGGTTTTCTGCAGGATCGAGGGCTATTAAATTGTTGGGGATCTCGAATTTAAATTCCGATAACTTCATAATTTTTTACGCAAAGGATGCCCAATAAAGGGTTTAATTTTAGAGGTTGCAAAAATAGCTCAATAATTGACTTTTGCGACAAAAGCATGGATGTTTTTGTATTGGGTAACAAAAACGCGCTTTTTTAGTCTTATACAGTAATTACTGGCCGTTGAGGTCGACCAACAAAAACGATACATTAAATCATTTCAAAAAACCGAATGAAGACTTTAGGTCAAATTTATGAGAGCCTCCGTTTTGCAGGAAAGGCACTCAAATCGAATTTAATGCGCACCATCCTTAGCTTGTTGGGTGTAACGGTGGGAATTTTTGCCATTATCTCGGTTCTTACCATTGTTGATTCGCTTGAAAAAAACATAAGAGACAGTCTTAATTTTTTAGGATCGGGTGTTATTTATTTACAAAAGCAGCCTTTCGTTCCGGAAAGTGATGGGGTTTACCGTTGGTGGGAATATTTTAGAAGACCGACTCCAACGTATGGTGAGTACCAATTTTTTAAAGACAATCTGAAACACGAAAACGGACTGGCCATTTTTGCGAGCCGTGGAAATCAGGTTATCAAAAAAGGGAGCAGCAGCATTGGTGAAATTGAACTGATGGGCGCTTCGGAAGGATACAATGACCTTTTTGAGGTGCCGGTAGAGAAAGGCCGATATTTGACACTGGATGAAATTGAAGGCGGCAGAAACGTTGTGGTAATTGGATATAAAGTTGCCGAGGCTCTGTTTAAAAATGGCGTGGAAGCTGTTGGAGAGAACATTAAAATCAAAAACCTCAATTTTAAAGTGGTTGGTGTTGTGAAGCTGGAAGGCGAAAGTTTTTTGGGGCGTACGAGCAACGACTACAATTGTATCATACCTTATAATTCATTCAGAAAGTTTTACCAGACGGGCACAGGAAGATGGTATGAGACGCAATCGGTCATTGGTATCAAAGGACAAGATTATGATATCGGATTGGTTGAATTGGAAAATGAGATGCGTGGAATTCTACGTGCTCGCAGAGGATTAAGACCTACTGAAAAAGATAATTTTGCAATGAATCGTCCAGAGGCAATTGCTAATGCCATCAGTGGGATTTTTGATATTCTGGGTGTAGCAGGTTGGATCATTGGTGGATTCTCAATGTTGGTGGGTGGATTTGGTATTGCCAACATCATGTTCGTATCCGTAAAAGAACGCACTAGTATCATTGGTCTCCAAAAATCGCTTGGCGCGAAAAACTACTTCATTCTCTTCCAGTTTTTATTTGAGGCTGTCTTTCTGAGTTTGATTGGAGGACTGGCCGGATTGTTACTGGTCTACTTAATAACGTTCCTTCCATTTGGAAGTCTTGTGGTCACCTTGTCCATTAATAATATAGTGCTTGGCCTTGGGGTTTCGTCAACTATTGGATTGATCGCAGGTATCGTGCCGGCAGCTATGGCTGCGCGTTTAGATCCGGTTGCTGCTATTAGGGCTAATTAAGAAAGAACGAGGTAAGAATTACGAGGTACAAATTGAATCGTACTTCGTAATTCTTACCTCGTAACTTGTATTACTTTGCTTCCGCTACTCTCTTCGACTCTCTTGCTTCTCTAGCTTCTTTCGCTTCCTCTTTCTTAGCTTCTCTTGCTGTTTCTTTATTCGCGGCATCACCATTGATCTTCGCCTTTATTTTCAATTCCAGTTCGTCCATTAGTTCTTGATTGTCTTCAATCAATTGCTTCACTGAATCACGACCTTGGCCTAATTTATTTCCATTGTAGGAGAACCATGAACCGGATTTTTGAATCACTTCCAATTCAACGCCTAAATCCACAATCTCACCCGACTTCGAGATTCCACGTCCATACATGATATCAAACTCAACCACTTTAAAGGGAGGTGCCACTTTATTCTTCACCACTTTCACCTTCACACGGTTACCCGTAATGTTGTCTGCGTCTTCTTTGATTTGCCCTATTCTACGAATATCCAAACGAACAGAAGCATAGAATTTCAAGGCGTTACCACCCGTTGTTGTTTCCGGGTTACCGAACACAATGCCGATTTTTTCGCGAAGCTGGTTGATGAAAATGCAGCAGCAACCTGTTTTGTTGATTGTACCCGTCAGTTTTCTCAAAGCTTGTGACATCAAACGAGCTTGAAGTCCCATTTTGCTTTCGCCCATCTCACCTTCTAATTCAGCCTTCGGAACAAGAGCGGCAACGGAGTCAATAACGATAATATCAATTGCACCTGAGCGGATTAAATGGTCTGCAATTTCCAATGCTTGTTCTCCATTGTCGGGTTGAGAAATCAATAAATTCTCTGTGTCAATACCCAGTCTCTCTGCATAGGATTTATCGAAAGCATGCTCAGCATCGATAAACGCTGCAAGTCCACCGCGTTTCTGTGCTTCCGCGATGCAATGCATCGTCAATGTAGTTTTACCTGATGCTTCAGGTCCGTAAACTTCAATTACTCTTCCACGGGGAAGACCACCAATACCCAGGGCAATATCCAAACCAAGCGATCCGGTTGAGATGGCCGGAATATCTTCCACCTTCTCATCACTCAGTTTCATCACCGTTCCCTTGCCGTATGTTTTCTCAATTTTGTCGATTGTTAACTGAAGTGCTTTCAGTTTTTCTTTTGCATCGCTCATGTTTATAGTTGTTTGTCTTTAGTTACAATGTTACAATTAAGGGGTCGTCAAAAGGCGAGGCTGCGCGTGAGGAGCGATGGGCTTTTTGAATAGTACCAACTCTAACTAACAACAGCCAACGGGTTTAGACGGCTTGAAATTACGACATCACAAGCAAAATAAAAATGGACTCAAGACTGAAATACCATTTGTGAAAACCATTCGTTAACTGCTTTGCTTTAGGCACAAAACCCTAATTAAAATGCTGTCAGATAGTTGAGATGACCAAGCTTGATGAGGTCATTTTTTCCAAAACAGTATATTGCAAGCAGAAAAAAATAACTGCGTTTCGAATTCGATGAAAGTTGGAATAGGTAAAATAATCAAACGAGTTTTTCTGGGTCTGTTCGTTGTGCTAATCGCGTTTGTGGTGGTGTACTGGGATCTTGTGAGCTATGGCATCCGCCAAGGCTACGGACAAATCAATATCATTTGGAATGCTGAGCCAGTAGAGGATTTCATGGTTGACCCCACCTTTCCGGATTCGCTTAAAGCCCGGTTGAAACTGATTGATGAGGTGCGTCAATATGCCATCGATTCGTTGGGGATGAAAGACACCAAAAACTACAAAACACTTTACGATCAAAAAGGCGAAGAGATTATGTGGGTGGTGTTGGCCGCGGAAGCGTTTCAACTCAAACCCAAGGAATGGAAGTTTCCGATTGTGGGAACGGTTCCATATAAAGGCTTCTTCAATAAACAAAGGGCGATAAACTTAAAAAAGGAATTAGAAGCCGAAGGTTATGATGTCATCATCCGCAATCCTGGAGGCTGGTCAACACTTGGTTGGTTTACCGATCCTATTTTAAGTAAGATGTTGAATCGCAGTGAGGGTGATTTAGCCAACCTTATTATTCATGAGATGTCACACTCTACCATCTTCGTAAAAGACAGTATTAATTTCAATGAGAACCTTGCCACGTTTATTGGTGATCGCGGAACAGAAAAATTCCTGATTCATAAGTATGGTCTTCATTCAAAAGAATACGTAACCTACATCGAGGAGGACGAAGATTATCTGAAGTATGTAAATCATATGTTGGGTGGAGCGAAGCAACTGGATAGTCTTTATGCAACTATGAAAGAGAATGATCCCATCGATCAAAAGAAATCAATCAAGAACAGCGTCATCGAGAAAATTGTGATGTCGATGGATACTTTATCGTTGGCATTGACAAAACAACCGTCAACTCGTTTTAAAGATGCACTGCCTAACAATGCCTACTTTATGAACTTCAGAACGTACCAATCCAAGCAAGTTATTTTTTGGGATGATTTTAAAGTGAATTACAACAGTGATCTGCGATTGTATATTAAACTGCTGAGCGAGAAATATCCTTTCTTGTAAAGCAACTTAAATACACGGCTTCAAGCTACACGCTTCAGGCCACAAGCTTGCAGCCTGAAGCGTGTAGCTTAAAGCCAATGATTGCCGAATTCTAACATCAATTCATCCCAAAACATCCCATTGTTACGCCTATTAAGGAATTGTTAATAAAGGATTTAGCGTTTTTTATGCCCCCCAATTCTGTCTACTTTTGTGTCAAAGAGTTTATCTATGGGAAACAAGCAAATGCACAAAGTGCTTGTCGTTGACGATGAAGAGCCGATCCTCGAATTATTAAAGTACAATCTGGAAAAGAATGGCTATGATGTGAAGACCGCATTAGACGGTGTTCGTGCATTAGAAATTGCCAGGAAATTTTCTCCGGATCTTGTGCTGCTCGATGTGATGATGCCCAAGATGGATGGCATTGAAACGTGCCGCCAGCTTCGCGACATACCAGAATTACAAAAAACATTTATCGTTTTCCTTACTGCTCGCGCAGAAGAATATTCAGAAGTAGCAGCATTTGATGTCGGTGCCGATGATTACATCAACAAACCGATTAAACCACGTGCGTTGATCAGTCGCATCAACGCTTTGTTCAGAAGGGATTCGAAAAAAGATAATCCTTCGAGCACCATTACTATAGGTGATCTTACGATTGATAGGATTAGCTATACCATTAATATTAGCGGACGCGAAATTAACTTACCTAAAAAGGAATTTGAGCTTTTGTATTTCCTTGCCAACAATCCGAATAAAGTTTTCAGTCGCGAAGATCTTCTTCAAAACATTTGGGGGTCGGATGTATATGTACTTGCCCGCACGGTCGATGTTCACATCCGTAAGGTGCGCGAGAAAATTGGTGAAGATTACATTACAACAGTAAAAGGCGTAGGCTACAAATTTCACTTGAATTGATTTACTAATTCGGTAATTTGCTGATTCGTTAATGAAACCTAAATTTAGATGAAGGCATCAACGAATTTTCAAATCTTCACATCATCGAATTAAAATGGTTTATAGTTCGCGTGGCCTTGCTCTTCTTCTTGCACTTTGCATAGCGATCATTACCTCATTATTTCTTTCCCTTTTTAAAAGTGTTGATGTAACCGTTCTGGTGGTTGCATTCGCGATTAGCTTTTCGGTTTCCTATCTCCTGATTTTTGTTGTATTGGAATTTTTGATTTTCAGGGAGATCAATAAAATATACAAGTTGATGGGAAAGCTGAAGAAGAAAGAACTTTCCAAACTTGATCGACACAATACAACCAGTCTCAATCCGATCAAGACCATCAATGAAGATATTTATTCCTTTGCCGAACTAAAGCAAAAAGAAATTGATGAACTCCGAAAGTTGGAAGCCTTTAGAAGAGAGTTTATTGCAGATGTATCTCACGAATTAAAAACACCCATTTTCGCAGCGCAAGGATTTGTACATACATTATTAGATGGTGCTGTGAATGACAAGACAGTACGTACCAAGTTTCTCAAGAAGGCCGCCAAAAGCCTCGATGGACTAGACATGTTGGTTCAAGACTTACTTACCTTATCACATATCGAAACTGGCCAGATTAAAATGCATTTCGAAACGGTAGATATGTATGAGTTGACCGAGGAGGTATTTGAGCAGTTTGAAGGAAAAGCGGATAAGAAAGATGTACGATTAAAAATAGATTCACAACGTCATAAAGTATTGGTCTATGCGGATTGGCAACGAATCAATCAGGTAATGACCAATTTAATCTCCAATGCCATCAAGCATTCGCATGATGGTTCTGAAGTAACGGTGAGTTTTCAGGTGAATAAAAAAAATGTTGTTACGCATATTATTGATTCAGGAGAAGGTATTCCTGATGAAGATCAAGTCCGGATTTTTGAACGCTTCTATAGAGTAGATAAGAGCCGCAGTCGGGAAAAGGGCGGAACAGGTCTGGGACTTGCCATCGTAAAACATATCCTTGATGGCCATAATACAAAGGCAGAGGTAGAGAGTGAATTGGGCAAAGGTTCAACTTTTAGTTTTAAATTGCCGCGCGTTAAGCCAGACGGCACTGAGCCCTCTGATTCTCTTAAGAACTAAAAACCATTGAAACCTTCAAAAATTAATCTAAAAGAGGCCATTCTCTTTGAAGACGATGACTTTTTCCTCATCAATAAGCCGCCTTTTGTGGCTACGCTGGAAGACCGAAGTGATCCAATAAACATTTTAAGCCTCGCCCGCGCACATTCTGATGATGCCCAGGTGTGTCATCGCCTTGATAAAGAAACTTCAGGAGTGTTGGCTATTGCCAAGAATCCGCAGGCTTATCGCCACCTCAGCTTGCAATTTGAACATCGTGAGGTATCAAAGCTGTATCATGCGTTGGTAGATGGTGTCCACAATTTTGATGAGACATTGGTGAATGAGCCCATTTTGAAAAAAGACGATGGGGTGGTAAGAATAAGCAAATCGGAGGGTAAGGAAGCTCAAACGTATTTCACCACTATAAAGACTTATGGAGCCTACACATTAGTAGCCTGTAAGCCCATTACCGGAAGAATGCACCAGATCAGGATTCACTTATCAGTTTTAGCTGCCTCAATTTGCGGTGATGAGACCTACGGAGGTAAACCTTTCTTTCTTTCAAGTGTAAAAAGAAGATTTAATTTAAAGAAAGAAACCGAAGAGCAGCCTTTCATGAAACGGATGGCATTACACGCTTATTCGCTTGAATTTGATGATTTAAGCGGAGTCAGACATAAAATTGAAGCTCCTTATCCCAAGGATATGCAGGCTTTAATCCGCCAGCTAGAGCTAAACACCTAGTTTGAATCGTAAAGCCACAGACAAAATCTTAGCGAGGCTTGCATTTCAGGGATATCGAAATTACCTTTGTGTCCCTTTTTGAAGGGGTGGAGTCTAAATTTGATTATTATCAATTAAAATGGATCATAATAGTTATAAAACAATCAACGCGAATAACGCCACAGTCGAGAAGGCATGGGTTATCGTTGACGCAAATTCCCAGGTATTGGGTCGTGTTGCAAGTGAAATCGCACGTGTAATTCGCGGAAAGCACAAGCCAAGTTTTACCCCTAACGTAGACTGCGGAGATAACGTAATTGTTATCAATGCAGAGAAAGTTAGATTAACCGGTAAAAAATGGACCGATCGCGTAATCTTTACTCACTCTGGTTATCCAGGTGGGCAGCGCGAGCACACTCCTATCTTAACCCGTTCAAAGCATCCAGAGCGTTTGATTGAGCATGCCGTTCGCGGTATGTTACCAAAGAACAGACTGGGTCGCGAACTCTACAGAAGCCTGCATGTTTATGCTGGCACTGAGCATCCCCACATGGCACAACAACCTAAAGAACTAAAGTTCTGATACAATGCAGATCATAAACACAATCGGTAGAAGAAAAACATCTGTTGCCCGCGTTTACATGAAGCCCGGCAAAGGTGATATCAAGGTGAATAACCGCGATTTCAAAGACTATTTCGTTTCTGAAATTCACCAAATTATGGTAAAACAAGCTTTTGCTATAGTTAAAGAGGATAACAACTACGATGTTACTGTCAATGTAGAAGGTGGCGGTGTAAAAGGACAAGCGGAAGCAATTCGCTTGGGCATTTCCCGCGCTTTGGTTGAAGCAAATGCTGAGAGCAAATCGGCACTTCGTAAAGAAGGTTTGGTAACACGCGATTCAAGAATGGTTGAACGTAAGAAACCAGGTAGAGCGAAGGCAAGAAGAAAGTTCCAGTTTAGCAAGCGTTAATATTAAGAGAATGGCTGAAAAATTAACATATCAAACATTGTTGGATGCAGGTGTACACTTTGGTCACCTTACCAGCAAATGGAACCCAAAGATGGCGGAGTACATCTTTATGGAGAACAACGGTATCCACATCATCGATTTGAACAAGACGATGGCGTGTTTAGATGAAGCATCGTATGCTTTGCGTAACATCGTTCGTTCAGGCAGAAAGATCATGTTCGTAGCAACAAAGAAACAAGCGAAGGATATCGTTACTGAAGAAGCAAAACGTTTGAATATGCCTTTCGTAACCGAGCGTTGGTTGGGCGGTATGCTTACTAACTTTGCTACGATCCGCAAGTCATTGAAGAAACTTTCTCACATCGAGAAGTTGATGAAGGAAGAAGCGTTTACGAACCTGGCGAAGCGTGAGCGTCTCATGATTACTCGTGAGAAAGCGAAGTTGGAAAAATTGTTAGGTGGTATCGCTGATTTGAACAGACTTCCTGCGGCTCTTTTTGTGATTGACGTAAAGCGTGAACACATCGCTGTTACGGAAGCTCAAAAATTAAACATCCCAGTATTTGCATTGGTTGATACCAATTCAAATCCTGATGGCGTTGATTTCCCTATTCCTGCAAATGATGATGCATTCAAATCAATCTCTATTTTAACGAAACACGTGTGTGGCGTTATTGAAGAAGCGTTGAATGAGCGCAAGAAGGATAAAGAAGATGCAACGCATAAGAAGGACGAAGAAGAAAAGAGAAAAGTGGACGAGCCTGTACAACAAGCTTAATATTTATCTGCCGCTGTGTCCTGTGTAAATCAGGATATTCGGTTGTCGAAAAACAATCAAACATCGGTCAATAGCCGATGTTTGGTTTTTATAGCCAGTCTGTATTTTATTTAGTCATAAAAAAATAATCATAAATCAATATGTCAGCAATTTCAGCACAAGATGTAAACAAGCTTCGTCAAATGACGGGAGCCGGTATGATGGATTGTAAGAAAGCTCTTACAGAAGCAGAAGGTGATTTTGAGAAGGCAGTAGAAATTTTAAGAAAGAAAGGACAGAAAGTTTCGGCTTCCCGTTCTGACAGAGATGCAAAAGAAGGATCTGTATTTATTAAGGCAAGTGCTGATAATAGAGAAGCGTTTTTAATTGCCCTTAATTGCGAAACAGATTTCGTAGGTAAGAACGAAGAATTTCAAAATTTAGGTAAACTGATCGTTGAAACTGCGTTTGCGAATAAGCCTGCAGATAAAGAAGCATTGTTGGCATTGAAGGCTGGCGATCTTACGTTGAATGACAAGATTGTTGAATTGATCGGAAAGATCGGTGAGAAGATCGAAGTAAGTGAGTTTATTCACATGAAAGGTGAAGCAGTTGTTCCATACATCCACGCGGGTTCTAAACTTGGCGTTCTTGTTTCGTTGAAAGGTGTAAACGGAAAAGATGTAACGGAAGCAGGTAAAGATGTTGGTATGCAAATCGCTGCCATGAATCCTGTTGCGGTTGACGAGAAATCAATTGATCAATCCATCATCGATAAGGAACTTGAAATTGCTAAGGCTTTGATTTTAGCAGAAGGCAAACCGGAGAACATGGTTGAGAAAATTGCTGCAGGTAAACTCCAGAAATTCTTCAAGGATAATACCTTGGTTCACCAGGCTTTCGTAAAAGACAATTCAAAAACGGTTGCTCAATATTTGGATAGCGTTTCAAAAGGATTGGCAGTTGCGGAATTTAAGAGAGTAACAATCGGCTAATCTGATTCTCAATATTTAAACAAAAAAGTCTGACAGTGATGTCAGACTTTTTTGTTTTCAGCAGAGCTGGGATTCATTTCAGATTATCCCAGATTATGCATTAGAAAAATAGCCCCGACATTTATGTCGGGGAACAAATAAAAATAAAACAAAGGGGCTTTAGCCCAATGTAATTTTGGCTAAAGCCAAATATTTTTGCCATTCATTTCCCAAGACATAAATCTCCGGGCTATTGCATAATCTCGGATTATTGAACTGAAACATGATATTGTACACCTCTGTCCTCTAGATACGATTTAACAAAGTTGAAATGACTTTCTTCTTCGCCTAAATATTCCGGAGGGCAAATACCTTTGCGCGTAAATTTTCCATCCAGAACCAAATGAACAGCAGCTGTGCAGGTATAACCTGTTGTGCGTGCCATAGATAATGTATCGGTTGGTTTATCGGTGCGATCGAGGAGGTTGTATTCGTAGGTCTTTGCTTTTCCGTTTTCTTCACCGCTCATACGGATGCGCATCACGGTAAATTCTTCTTCACCTGGTTTGAGTTTCCATTTCGGGAAGAGAAGTTTTGCAGTGAGATCAACAGGTCTGATCTTCACACCTTTTACTTCGACTTCTTCATAAGAGAAGAAACCTGTATCGCGCAACACTCTTAAATATTCTATACATCCCGGATAACGCAACGTCTTTTCGATCATGTTCGGAATGTTCGGCATTGTTTTGATCAAGGATCGCAATCCATCTGAGTTCCAGGATTCTAATGTACCTACGCCTTTGAAGTGTATCAATTCCGGATCAGATAACGCTTCTTTAATTACGACAGCATTATTTTGAACATACCGTGCTGGACGAATGTATTCTTCGATCACATCAATTGGTGAGAACACAGCTTTGTACTCATAAGGCCATTCGCGCACAACGGGTAATCCACCTACAAGACATTCGTAGTTGCTGATTTTCATTCGCTTGTTGTGGTAGCCCAAAATGATATTGCCCATTCCCGGTGCAACACCACAATCTGCAATGATCGTTACATTTTTCTTCTTCGCAAGTTCATCCAGTTGAAATGGATCTTCGGGGAAGAAGGAAATATCAACCATGTTTTTCCCAGCTTCAATTACCGTCTTTGCATTTTGTAAACCCATAAATCCTGGAACGGAGCCTACTACAATATCGAATGGTTGAAGGATGGAGGTTAGAAGAGAGTGGTTTGACAAATCAACCTTCTGTGTTTTGATGCCAAAACTTGCCACATGTTTCAGGGCTTCTTCATTTATATCTACAGAAGTGACATCAAAATTTTTAGCGAGATCAATCGACATGGCTTTACCCACTAGCCCCGCACCTAAAACAATTACCTTTTTCATCTTACATTTAATTTAAAATCGTAAATAGTAGTTCGCCTGCCGGTAGGCAAGTAAATTGATCAATATGTTTGAGCCCGCCAAAATAATCGAAAAAGCCAAGACCTCTAGTTTTTACCTGAAACTACTGAATTGGTCCCTGGACCGGATGATCCCCTTTAACAAGCCTCACGGGTTTCGGATTGTTGAAATAGGAGAGCACCATCTAAAAACATTAATTCCCTACAAAAGAAGAAATTTCAATCACATTCGCGGATTGCATGCCTGTGCACTCGCCACTATTTCAGAATTCACAACTGGTTTTTTATTGTTGAATAAATTGGATGCGCAGAAGTACCGAATTATTATGCAACGCCTTGAAATGGATTATCATTATCAAGGTAAAATGGATTCGTTCGCCCAGTTTACGGTTACACCGGAGTGGCTTCAAGCTTCTGTCTATGAACCATTGAAAAGCCAGGATGCTATTATTGTTCCGTGCGAAGTGCGAATTCATGATGAGAAAAATAACCATTTAACAACGGGCAAGGTATTTTGGCAGATTAAGAACTGGGATAAAGTGAAAACCAAAACTTGACAAGTTGACAAGTTTGCGAGATTACAGTAAATTTGGTTTATGAAAACAATTTCAGTAGGGGAGTTTAAAACCAATCTATCGCAAATCATTCAGCGAATACTGAAAGGTGAGGAGTACGTTGTATCATACGGAAGGAAAAAGAAGAAAATATTTAAGGTAACTCCAATTCAAGATGAAAAGCCTTTTAAAAGAAAATTAGGCATTTTGCAAGGAAAGGCTTCTGTAGTATTTCATGATGATTGGGCAATTTCGGATGATGAGTTTTTAAAGTCATGAAATATTTATTGGATACTCATACCTTCATTTGGTTAATGATTAGCCCGGAAAAGCTTTCACAAAAATGTAAAAAGCTATTGATCTCATCGGAAAATATCTCTGTCAGCTCAATTGCACTTTGGGAAATTTCAATAAAATTCAGCTTGGGAAAACTGGAGCTAACGGGAATTCTTCCGGAGGAGCTTTTAATAAAATCAAAAGAGATAAATATTCATATCATGGATTTTGATAGCAGTGATGCCATCAGTTACTATAAGTTACCGCGCCATCATAAAGATCCATTCGACAGAATGCTTGTTTGGCAAGCTATACGAAACAAGATGACGCTCATCTCAAAGGACAATCGTCTTGAGGCTTATGCAGAGAACGGACTACAACTAATATGGTAAACTCATGAGAAAAATAGATCAGCTCCTTTCTGAATATGGTGAGAGCCATCAAAACGCAACGAATAAAACCATTCACTGGATTTGTGTGCCGCTTATTTTTTTCAGCATTGTAGGTCTTGTAGCCTCCATTCCATCAGGCATGTTACAATCTCTTTTGGGTGAAGGTAATCCGTATGCAAATTGGGCCACCGTTGCATTGGTACTTGCTGTGGTGTATTACGTTTCACTTTCTATTCCGCTAAGTATAGGGATGACGATTTTTGCATTGTTTTGCCTCTTTGTCGTAAATCTCATTGTGAATTTGGACATCGCATCATTGTGGATCGTCAGCCTCGGTATTTTTGTGGTGGCATGGATCGGTCAGTTCTACGGTCATAAAGTAGAGGGTAAGAAGCCGTCTTTCTTTAAGGATGTTCAATTTCTGCTAATTGGCCCGGCATGGCTGATGCATTTTATTTATAAAAAACTTGGAATTCCATATTAATTGGAAGACTTCATTTTTCACGAAGGTCCTGTTCCATCGCGGTATAGTTTTTCTTTTACCGAATCATTATTCAATCAACAGGCTCACCGTCAGTTGCAAGCCATGAGCAACTGGCATTCCTTTTTTATACTAAATCAAACGACCAGTGCAGTACAGGGTGCAATTCACTTCCACTTGAATGATGGTATTGCACAAAGTCCATTCAGAGCAACACACGGAGGTTTTGATTTGCATCAAGATATTCAACGTGAAAGCATTTTGAATTTCGTGAAATTTACCGAGCAGCAATTACGAAAGTCAGGAGCAACAAAAATCTTCATTAAACTCCGGTTGCGATTAACTAATGAAAACGAATTCAGTTTGGCTGAAAACGTTTTACTTACAAGTGGTTTTCAAATTTCGAAGAAAGAGGAGGGATGTATTTTAAGAGTGACTCAATTTTTTAACGAACGAATTCACTATTCGAAAAGGAAGCGTTTAAAAAAAGCAATACGAAATAACCTTCAGTTTAAGACTGTTGACAATAGTGAATTAAAAAGTATTTATTCGTTTCTATCGCAATGTAGGAGAGAGAAAAATTATGAACTCTCTATGTCATTTGATGAAATGAATGATTTGGTTTCTGCGTTTCCGGATAAGGTGTTGTTATTTATTGTTAAGGATGGTGATCACTTTGTCGCGGCATCGATCTGCCTTCGTGTAATGAATGACGTACTCTATGACTTTTACCATGACCATGATGCATCGTATGACGAGTTTACTCCCATTGTCTTTTTAGTAAAAGGTATTCATGATTATTGTTATGCAAATAAAATTCCCCTGATTGATCTGGGCACTTCAATGATGGGAGATAAAGTAAATACGGGCTTGATGGAATTTAAATTAAAGTTAGGTGCCGATCGTGCTTTGAAATATTCATTCGAGAAGAGTATATGAACGAACCTCTTGTATCTGTTATTTGTCTGAGCTACAATCATGAGAGATTTGTAGAGGAGGCGATCCGTTCAGTAATTAATCAGACCTTTAAAAATATTGAGATTATTGTGCTAGATGACGCCAGCAATGATTCAAGTCAAGAGGTAATTAGGAAACTGGTTGTTGAATTTCCAGCTATCCAATTTCTTCCAATCGAAAAGAATGTTGGTAATTGTAGGGCTTTTAATTTGGCATTCGCTTTATCAAAAGGTGATTTCATAATTGATTTTGCGACTGATGATATTATGATGCCCGAACGGATCGCTAAACAGATCGATCAGTTTCAGTCTCTTCCACACGATGTTGGAGTTGTATTCGCAGATGCAAATTATGTAAATGAAGAAGGAAAATTTTTGCGACAGCACTATGATTACCTTTTCCGGAAGGGACTGTTAAAGGAAGTGCCACAAGGGGATGTATATGCAAAGATTCTATCCAGATACTTCATTGCTTCACCCACAATGATGGTAAGGCGAGTAGTGTTTGATAAAATGGGAGGTTATGATGAAGACCTTGCCTATGAAGATTTTGATTTTTGGGTTAGGTCCTCGCGTTCATTCAAATATTTCTTTCTTAATGAATCGTTAACTAAAATTCGCAGAGTGGGTAACTCCATGTCTACCGGTTGGTACAAACTTGGTGACAAGCAATTGCACTCTACTTATCTTGTTTGTAAAAAAGCTCAAAAACTAAATAGAAGCACTGAAGAAATCAAAGCACTTATCATACGTGTTCGGTATGAAATCCGGCAATCGGTGTTTTCAAAAAATACAAATGAAGCAACGTTGTTTTTTGAGTTGTTGTGTGAATTAACCCAACCAAATTGGGTTGATCGGACACTTATTGGTATTTGCCATTTGCCGATTCCTTTTCGATGGATTCGAAAAGTGTATCACGCCAGTCGATTTTCCTGATTTGAAACAAAATTAAGGAGGTGATTGTATTCAGCTTTGTAATCGAAAACCATTACATCTTGTCCATACATAGCATAAACTTTGTTTACCAGATTGGTATTGTAAAATGACATGTAGTTTTTCGATTCGCTATTCTTGTTTTGATGAGGTAGATTAATTTCGTGTTTGGTTAAGAAGTTGTTTAATGATTCCTGATCCTTATCAATCCTGAAATAAGAAATATTTTTTAGTGGAGTGATGTTGGAGAGAATGTATTCCTGTGGAGCAAAGTGAGGGCCCTTAAAGAAATTGGGTATTTGAGAGATGGTCTCAACAAATTCCTGAAAAGTCATTTTGCTTTTTAGTATTCCAAACCAATAGCTTTCATAAGAGAAGTGATCACTTTTAGGATCAAAAAGATCCAGGTAGACTGAAACGATTCGATGAAAAGGATTTCTAATCAATGCAAATTTTGAATAGCGTTCTTCACCTGACGTCAACTCTTTTTTTGAGTAACGAAAAGCAAGCGCATCAACTTGTTCATCTGAGAGGGAATAAGGTGCTAAATTTTCATCAATGTTTGGTAGTAGTTCTTTGAGTACAGATGTACTGGCTGATTTTAAAATTCTGATGTAGACAAGCTGTTTTTCTGAAGAAACAAAGAGCATTATATTAATTTGTCTTGCATGTCGGAAATAACTTAGATTGGAAATGAGTGAATAACCAATCTTTGTGTTTAGCAACTTCGATTTAATTGTATGGTTCGTACTAGAATTTTCGAACGGCTTTTGATTGGGGAGTGGGCTCAGTATTCTTCTTCGCTCTTTTTCAAAATCAAACAAAGAATGATTAAGAGATCCTTTTCTGAAAATTAAAAATAGAAATCGGAGTAATTTCATTTTCGCCAAAGTCTGACTTCAATTGAAATGCGCGTGATATCATTGTTTAAATTGGCAGAGCCTCCGTGAATTAAATACGGAGAAAAAATAAGAACTTCATTCTCCTTTGGATTCGGACGCACAAATATTGCTTCTGAATCTAATTTAGTTACAGCGGGAACATTGTATTTGCTAGTTCCAATCCTGGCACCTTCAAGCGTTCGCTCAATTTTAGATTCAGGCCAATGATGACTTTCGGGAATAATAATTAGTGAGGATAAGTCGTTGCTTCCGCATACTGGAATATACAAATTGATACAATCTTTGTAATCTTCCAACCAAACATCACGATGCAACGGATTATTATCTGGCTGCTGAGGACGAATTACACGAAAGTGAAAAATGGATTGGTTGTCGTACGGATTTTTTACAATGAGTTCTTCCTTACAGATTTGTGAAATTCTTCTTTCTAAAATATGTATATCAATGAGAAATGAATCGATAGTAAGCAATTTGGTTTTTTCAATTGCTACTAAGTGCTCCTCTTTGGTGTGAACTAGTTTGTGATACTGATCTAGTGGAAAATTTTCTGATACAGAAAGTCCGGCATCACGCCAGCATTTTAATAGAAGCGATTTTGTGTTTGTTTTAAAAATTCGAAAATCACGTTCGCTAAATAGATTTTCAATAGTAAATCCATTTTTCGTCCATTCTGTTTTTGCAGTAAGGTCAATAGCTGAATTTAGCAATATGCGGTTATCTCCGCGAAATGTTTTTCCATCTGCGGAATACTGAAGATCCGATTTATTGATGGTGTATTTCATTTTCGGTTGTCCTCACCCAATAGCATGCTCATATAATTTTGATACCTCGTAATGGCAATCATTCCTTCTTCTACTGATTTTAGGACTGCGCAACCAGGCTCATTTAAATGTAAGCAACGCGAGCCAAACTTACAATTCAATCGCAGCTTGCGCATCTCTGGAAAATAGTCTGAAAGTTCTTGTTGATTCATATCTACCAGGCCCCATTCCTTCACTCCAGGTGTATCAATAACAAATGTCTTTGTATCCAAAGGAAACATTTCTGCAAAAGTAGTAGTGTGCGTTCCTTTATTCGAAAAGTCAGAGATGTCACCAATAGTCTGATTGATCTTAGGAGAAATTTTATTGAGCAGTGTTGATTTTCCAACACCGGAATGACCCATTACCAATGTAATTTTATTTTGAAGAATATTTCTAACCTCATGCTGTTCATCTTGCAAAGCTGAAACGGAAAAGCATCGAACGCCAAGACTTTCATACAACATCATTAGTTCTTCTTGTTTTGCCAGATCTTTTTCATCCAACAAATCTTTTTTGTTAAATACAATAACCTGTGGTATTCGATAGGCTTCTGCTGTTACAAGAAATCGATCAATAAAACCAATAGAAGTTCGCGGATAAGTTAAGGTAACGACAACAAGTGCTTGATCTACATTTGCTGCGAGCACATGCGAGTGCCCCGTCTTTTTCACCGATTGTCTTAACACATGATTTTCGCGTGGAAGAATTTCAATGATGGAACCAATTTCATGTTCAAGGTCGATGACTACTTTATCACCAACGGCAACGGGATTTGTTTCTTTGATTTCATCTAACCGAATTTTACCACGCATGCGACAATTATACTTCTTGCCGTCTTCCGCCAGCACATCGTAGAACGATCCGGTTGAGCGAAGTACAATTCCCTTCATGATGCTTTAAATAATTTTCGAATGTAGGTCATTATCTTTTCGGTTGCACCAAGATTTGCTTCTACATACTGCCGTGTAACTTCGCAAGCTAACAGAAAACTTTCAGGTGTATTCAGCATTTCATACTTTGACTTCAGATCTGAAAAATCGTGTACTTCAAAAGCTCCTCCACGATTGATCAAATCAGAAGCCTCTTGAAATTTTTCGTAGTTCTTATCACCAAAGAAAATGGGGACACCATAGCAAGCAGCTTCTAATATATTATGTAATCCTTTTCCAAACGCCCCTCCTATAAAGGCAAATTCTCCATACCGATAAAGTCGTGATAGCATACCGATGTTATCAATAATGAGCACTTGATAATCCATCAGATTTTTTCCATCGGCTTGAGAATACCGTATTGAACTTACCTGTAATGACTTTTCAATTTCAGATAGAAAGGATTCGGATAGTTCGTGTGGTGCTAAAATGAATTTTAATTTGTTTTCATTTATCATTGGGATAAGCACTTGAAGGTCTTCCGACCAGCAGCTACCAACAACAAACACTTTTTGATCGCCCTTAAAATTTTTAGCAATTGAAATTTCTTCTCCTTGTTTCACAATCTGATTCACCCGATCAAATCGTGTATCTCCTGCGAGAATACTATTCCGAATATCAATGCTTTGTAAAAGCTGTAAAGAGACTTCATTCTGTACAAAAAAGTAGTTGAAGTTTTTTAAAATGTTGCGATAGAATGTGCCATACGATTTGAAGAACAATTGATCTTCTCTGAAAATAGAAGAGATCGAAAGAATTGGGATATTCTTATTTTTTAATGCGAGCGAATAGTGATACCAAAATTCATATTTCACAAAAACGGCAAGAGCGGGTTTTGTGATGGCGATAAACCGTTCTGCATTTTGGTGAGTATCCCAAGGCAAATAACAAACATGGTCAGCCTGGTCATATTTTTTTCTGATCTCATAACCGGATGGAGAAAAGAAGGTAAGAAGGATAAAGGTTTCAGGGAATTCTTTTTTTATGGCGTCTATGATGGGGCGACCTTGCTCAAATTCTCCAAGGGATGCGCAATGAATCCAAAAAACGCGAGTTGACTGATGTCGAAATTTATGTTCAAGCTCTCTGAAAACACTATCTCTTCCGGATACAAATGCCTTAGCCTTCGATGAAAATGAAGCGGCCAGTTGAATGCCAGCACGCATGAAGAATAGAAGTGTATTGTATAATAGAATCATTCGTTGTAAAAGTACAAAGCTCGGCCTTTAACAAAGAAATTTTACTCTATTTACTTACTTAAAGTTCAATTATCTTTACTTTACATTTTATAAATAAAGACAAACCAATGAAGCATCAGTTAAGAAATTGCGGAATTATTTTAATGACTGTTTTCTGTGTCTGCCTATTTCCAAAGGCAAGCTATGCGCAAAACGAATCCGATATATCTAATTTTTTGAAAGCTGCGCCTGAGGATGTTTCAAAGTTAATAACAGCGTATGTGCAACCTGCTATCGAGGGTGTATCGTATGGGATGACAGGTGGTTGGTATACTACTGCGAAAGCACATAAATCTTTTGGGGTGGATATTGGCGTTTCATTGAATACAGTTTTTTTACCATCTTCCAGAAACTACTTTGATCCTAATAAGCTTGGATTAACTTCACAATTTACCTTTGACAACCTCACTAATTCAGCTGCTGGCGCTCCCTCTGTTATGGGCCCAAAGGATGAAACTACCTATACGTTTACCTATGATCCAGATGGCAATGGTACATTACCTCAACAGGATTTTGTTATTGACGGACCTGAAGGACTTGATGTAAAAGGTGCAATCGGAATTGGTCAAGCCCCTGTGCCTGTTCCAATGATTCAATTAGGTGTGGGTATAATAAAAAACACAGACATCAAATTAAGGCTCGTGCCTCAGCAAACAGTGGGTGGTTCAAAAGTAAAAATGCTGGGTGTTGGTGTAATGCACGACATCAAGCAACATATTCCCGGCATTAAACTTATGCCGTTTGATCTGTCGATTTTGTTGGCGTATAATAATGTTTCAGGCAACACAGACTTAAGGAATAGCGACAATACCGACCAACTTCCAAACAGCACAAATGGAAAAATGGACTATTCGCTTAACTCTTACATTGTTCAGGCATTGATTTCAAAAAAGATTTCTGTGCTTACTGTTTATGGAGGTATTGGTTACCAGATGGTAAAAACAAAAGTAGATGTGTTGGGGGACTACACAATTGACGCAAAGAATGGAAATGGCGCTCCGGCACCCATTACGATCACGGATCCAGTTGCAATCGATTTTAAAAACAATGGAATGAAATTGAATGGTGGTATTCGCCTGAAGTTTGGACCGTTTTACATTAACGGAGATTACACGCTTCAGAAATACAATACTGTAACGGTAGGACTCGGCTTTAGCATTAAGTAGTTTACTCATTTTTTGTTCATCATGATTAAATGATGCATTCAAAATTTTCTTCCATCATTATTACCTGCGAGCATGCTGGTAATAATGTACCGAAAGAATATCAATCTCTTTTTGATGGTGCTGATCGGATTCTTCAATCGCATCGTGGATGGGATCCTGGTGCAATTGAAGTAGCAAGATTACTTGCTTCAAAAAGAAACACTCCTCTGTTTTATTGCGATGTTACGCGTTTACTTATTGAAGCAAACCGAGCGATTGATAACACTCAAATGTTTTCTGAGTATTCGAAATCGTTACCTGATGATATAAAAGAGAAAATCAGACAGCAATATTATTTTCCCTATCGAAATAGTGTCGAGTCATTCATTCAATCATTGACTAAACCCGTGTTGCATCTTTCAATTCATACCTTTACTCCTGAGCTAAACAATGTAAAAAGAAAAACAGATATTGGTTTGTTGTTTGACCCATCGAGAAAACTTGAATCGGATTGTTGTGCTCATCTTTGCGTGAAACTATCACTTACATTACCTTCTTTTCAAATTGATTTTAATCAACCGTATGCCGGAATAGACGATGGCTTCACAACTTACCTTCGAACAAAATTTGCTGATGAAGATTACGCAGGTATTGAAATAGAGATCAATCAGAAATATTTTTCTGCAGACGATCAAGTGAAAATATCAATCTCCTTGAATGATGCTTTAAAAGAACTTCTGGATTAATACTATTGCTCTAAATCGCGTAACAAACCTTTTAGTTTTTCAAGGTGATTGCCGTATAATTTTTTAAGATACCATTTGGTGAGCCAGGTGCTACAGAAAAAGAAGAACACAGCCAGGAAAATAAGGGTAACAATTTTCTCAGGCTTTGTAATGGCAGCAATAAATTCGTCTGCGCCACGCTCCAAACCAATAAAGAGTAACATCAAACAAAAATAGATTGGGTATAAAATAGTGTAGCTGCGTTTGTAGAATTTAAGGTAGCTATCCAGATTATTGACGAGTAATTCCAGGTTTGATTTAATATTCTCATGGGTCAAACCATATCGATTTAACATCGTAAGTTTTTTGGCATAATAGAATAAGTAGGCAACGAATAATATTAATGCGGAAACGGAAGTCCATTTAAGTGCACCAGAAGGTAATGTAAGCGCGTAGATCAACATCACAATACCCGCCACGAGCGTAAAGATTAATTCAAACCAAACACTGCGTTTTAGTTTTTCAATAATCGATGTGCTTTGCTTTTTTAACATCAACGCAATCTCGCTTTCATCTTTCGACTGAAAGCCAGGCGGATTGTTTTTCCAGATATTCTTTAGCTCGTCCAGTTCCATGTTACGTGTCCATCAATTTTCTTAGTTTCTCGCGAATGCGGTTCATCCGTACGCGAACATTGTTTTGTGTAATACCGATTGTCTCAGCAATATCTTCATAGGGAACTTCTTCGAGCGCCATCATAATCATGGCACGTTCAATTTCTGAAAGATGCTGTATGGCCCATTGTAGCTTTTGAAAATCTTCTTCGCGATTGTCTTCTCCGCTGTCGGAGATGTTGAAGTGAGATTCCCGAATATCTTCCGTCTTAATGTGTCGACTCTGTTTGCGAAAACCCGAGATGGCGGTGTTGAGTGCGATTCGATACATCCAGGTTGTAATCTTTGCCTCACCCCGAAAAGATGCGAATGACTTCCACAATTGAATGACGATCTCCTGAAAAAGATCGTTTCGAACGTCCGGATCATTTTCATACATGATGCAGACTTTATGGATAAGTCCCTGATGTTGGTTGATCAGACTCGTAAATTTTTCTTCCTCAGTCGCCAAGGGCCGTTGGTCTTTAGTGAATAGGTCGAAGGTAGAGAAAGATAATTACAGGATAAAAAGAGAAGGATGCATTTCAATCTGTCGCGGCATCAGGCCATCCCTACGGGATTCTCTTCATTCACTAAAATAATTTCTACCGTAAGTTTCGCCCCGCTTGGGCTTAAGTTCCGGAGGGGACGAACCCTATGGTAGCGATGACACCGAATACAAGGATTAACTCCGTAGGTGCGAACTTAGCAATAGGTGTGACAAATTGAAATGCCCCCAAAGAGAAGAATAGAATGTAAAGTTTGAAAACGTGAGAAGCCTTAGTGCTTCTTCTCTTCGGTCTTTTCGAGATTGAAAAGTTCGTGCAACATTTCGGTGAGCGATTCGGCATCACCACGTTTGCAAGCTGCCTTCAATTGAAGAACAGGATACTTTAAAATTTTCTGCATCAGCGAACGGCTCATTTCTTCTAACTTCTCAGCCTCTTCAGCTTTAGCATTTTTTAAGAAACGGGCGAGTTCTTCTTTGCGAATTTGCTCTAATGTATTTTTTAGTTTCTGAATCGTGGGAGAAACTACCATTTCTTTTGACCAATCTTCAAAATCGCTTATTGACTCAGTAATGATTGACTTTACTTGCGGAATAGAAGCCTTGCGTTTTTCTACAGCCTCATTTGTTTTTTCCTGAATGTCATCCAGGTTATACAAAATCACTCCTGGAATTTCATCAATTGAAGATTCAACACTTCGTGGAATGGAAAGGTCGATGAAATATTTTGGAGAAAGCGTATTTAAATCTTTCAACAATTCACGATTGACAATGGGATCATTTCCAGAAACCGAGCTAATGATAACATCGGCTTTTGAAATCTCTTCTTTGAGCTGATCGATGCTGCCGAATGCAAACCCGCATCGCTGCGCAAGCTTTTCAGCCTTATCAATCGTCCTATTTAAAATGGTTACTTGTTTGAAACCACTGTTGATCATGTTAAGACAAACATCCTGGCCGATTTCACCTACTCCTACAACCAAAACCTTTGGCTCTCGTGTAGTGGAAACTAAATCTTCAGCCAATTCTTTAGCTGCATACGAAATGGAGGCGGCTCCATCCCGGAAAGAAGTTTCCTGAACAACCCTTTTGTTGGCAAAGAAGATGGTGTGCATTAACCTATGCAGGAACGGCCCGGCCATATTTTCATCTGCACTCCATTGATAGGCATTTTTTACCTGTCCGGAGATCTGGAAATCACCAACCACTTGGGCATCCAAGCCAATGGCTACTTCATATAAATGGTGAACTGCCTCGATACCTTCAAATGAAGCAAAATGCTTTTCGAAGTCAGGGTCTAAATTCTTAATAATTGCTAATCCCTTAAAAACCTGAACTGAAAAGTCCTTTTCGGATACATAATAGATTTCTGTTCGATTGCAGGTCGATACCACTAAGACATCGGTAGCGGCCGAAAAATCACGTATAAACTGAAGAAGTTGCTTCGCTGCGGCTTCATTTAACGAAACCTGTTCACGCACGACAAGAGGAGCCGTTTTATAAGTCAATACAAGCGCTTTAAAGTTCTGTGTCATAGTTGATGTGCAAAAGTATAGCCTAGACGAAAAAGTTAAGTGACAAAAGTCAATTAGTCCTTAATTTAGAATCAGTATAAATAGATACTAAGTTTAATCGCCCCCAGGTGATAAACTTGGGGGGAGATAGAGAAGGTACTTTTCCCCAGTTTTTATTGTCCTACAAGCTGAGATTGTAAAGGTTAGAGTACAACTCAAAGTTCATTTTTTTTAGCAGTTGGTACCTCATAGAAATTCAGAGCAGCAACTAAACCCCAACCGAAGCATTGAATTCAACCACACAAATATCCATTCCAGCAACTTTTTTGTATTTTTCTAACGCCTTGTTAGCCAACATATGATTAAAGTAAAACGTTGGGTTAGAAACTTCTTTGGTTTTTCGCGTTCGCAGACCAATGCATTTCTCATTTTATTACCTCTTATGATTGTTCTGATTTTCTCTGAGCCGGTTTGGCGCTGGTGGATAACTAACCGCACAGAAGATTATTCTCAGGACAGACTAAAGTTGGATAGTCTTATTGCTTTGTGGGATGTGAGGGATTCAATCCCGAAAGGATCAAATAAACAGAAAATTAAGCCGCGATTCTTTTCATTTAATCCCAACAAAGCTTCAAGCGATGATCTGCAAGCACTTGGCTTTTCACAAAGCGCATCAAACCGAATGATACATTATAGAGAGAAAGGAGGAATATTTAAGGTAAAGTCAGATGTGCTTAAAATGTATGGAGTAGACACAGTTCATTATCGGCAGCTTTATACATTTATATCGTTACCGGAAAAATCAGAATCCAAACCAGCATTTGAATCCAAGTTCAAGCCTTTTGAGAAAAAATCAATTGAGAAATTTAATTTGAATCTTGCCGATACAGCCCAGCTTAAAAAGATTTACGGTATTGGAGAAAAACTTTCTCTTCGAATATTAAAATACCGTGATGCATTGGGCGGTTTTATTGTAATGGATCAACTGAAAGAAGTGTACGGATTAGATTCTGCAATTGTAAACCGATTGGTGAAGCAATCCTTTATTCCTGATGGATTTAATCCTGCTAAAATCAATATCAATACATTAAGCGAAAAAGAACTCGCCATTCACCCATACATATCGAACAAAGAAGCCAAGGCTATTGTATCCTATCGATTTCAACATGGGGAATTTAAGGCTTTGGCGGATATTGGGAATATACTCGGTGTAGAAGCTGAAACCATTCGGAAAATCGCGCCATATTTGAAATTCAATGATTGATTCGAAATCCATTTCCCGAATCGATCGTCCATCTTAACATGTCAGCATCCACCAAGCATACGTTGCAAACTTATCTGCGAAGGCTTACTAACCTTTCGGGAAATAACCGGTCGTTGGTATTGTTGCGTTTGCATGCTGAGCAATTAATCGATGTGCACGAATTCAGTTTTCTAAATGGTGATCGCTCTTTCGAAATCATCAACTCACTAATCGCTTGTAAAAATAAAAAGCTGTGTCAGGTATTAGATAGTCGGGTTGAAGCCAATAATGAAGCGAGCAAGAAACTAAAACGACTACAACGAATTGATCGGTTTATTTTTGAAGAGCGAGGTTCAAACGATTTACATATTGGTTGGCCTTTTGTACACGGAAAGTTTGCGGATCGTTCAATCGTTCGATGTCCTCTGCTTTTTTTCCCTGTATCCATAGTTCAGGAAGGTCAACATTGGGTTCTTCAACCTCGACAGGATGCCGGCATATCATTCAATAAATCTTTTCTGCTTGCCTTTTCTTTTTTCAATGCAGTAAAGCTTGATGAAGAATTGATCGATACCAGTTTCGATGACTTCAGTTCCGACAGCACTGTTTTCCGAACGCAATTGTATCAACTCTTAAAAGATAAAGTTGAGCTCAATTTTAATCCGGATAATTTTCGCGATGAGCTAACACCCTTTCAGGAATTTAAAAAAGAAGCATTTGAGGAAACGCATCGCAATGGTGAGCTTAAACTTTTTCCGGAGGCAGTGTTAGGTATTTTTCCGCAAGCGGGTTCGCAGTTAGTACCGGATTATTTACATCTGATTGAAACAAATTCCATTACTGATCTTGAAGAATTTTTCCTAAAGAAAAACACATTCGATGATGGGGAAGGTATTTCATCACACAATATTCAGCAACGTCCTATTAAGGAAGAAAAGCTATTCACACCTTTTATACTGGATGCTTATCAGGAGAATGCCATCAAGGCAATAAAGAATGGACAATCTGTTGTTGTGCAAGGTCCACCGGGCACAGGTAAATCTCAATTGATATGTAATCTATTAGCGGATGCCATTGCATCAGGCAAGAAGGCATTATTAGTTTGTCAGAAGCGCGAAGCATTAGATGTGGTGTATGATCGCTTGCGCGATATGGGGGTTGGTGATTTTCTTGGTCTTGTTCACGATTTTCGAAACGATCGGAAAGAAATCTTTGCAGCAATCGATAATCAGATTGGTCGCATTGAAGAATACAAAGCGCGCAATCGAAACATTGATGTCATTCATACCGAGCGAAAGTTTTTTCAGCTCTGCAGGAAGATCGATCAATTAACGGAAGAACTCGAAGAATTTAAGCATGCTTTATTTGATGATAAAGAATGTGGGATTTCTGTAAAAGAATTATACCTCACTTCTGATCCGCATCATGCGTCCATCAATATCAAACAAGAATACCAATTCTTTTCTTTCCCCGAGCTGAATGAATTTATTCGCAAGCTGAAAATATACAGCAATTATGCTTCGTGGTTTGATGCAGAAGATTATCCATGGCGTGAGCGAAAATCATTTGCATCGTTTCGATTAGGTGATGAGAAAGAGATTGAACAAGCGGTAAGTGATATTCCGGTCTATCTTAAACAACTAAGTGAAAAGACCGAAAAGTTGATTGGTGTTAAACTTGGATTGGAAGAAGCAGAATCTCTTCATTTAAAAGAAGATGATGTATTGGGTATGATTGCCTCCTTGAAAGATGAAGATACCTATCGGTTCTTTCAAACAATGATTTCGGAGAAGGATGATGAAACATCGATGCTTTGGTTGGCAAACGTTGAGCGAGTAAGTCTAAGTTGTTTTGATGGCGAGAATCCAGAGTCAACAGTAACTAACGATCAACTCGGAAAATTTCAGGAGGTATTGCAATATCGCATGAGGGCTCGGAAGAATTTTATACGCTTGATGCGATGGGAATTATTTTCGGATGATAAGTTTTTAGTGAAGCGCGTGTTGGTAGCAAACGGATTATCGTACAATAAAATTGGATTGCATGTATTGGAGCAACGCGTTGATAGTCGGTTGAACCTGGAACATCACCTTACAGCTTTAAAAGGTAAGAACTGGCTGGTTGATTTACCCATTGACTACAAAAAGAAATCACTTCAAGACTGGTTTGAAAAACAAAAGTTTGCCATTCGCGCCAAGATTATTTTCAATTCGTTACGCGAGATAAAGGAAGGAATTAATGTTCAGATGTATTCCCGCAAGGAATTCATTTCCATGTTGCATGAATTGCTGTCCATTGTAAAAACTACACCGGAGAAAAAGAAGACCTGGTTAACGCATCTGTCTACCTATCAAGTACGTCAACTTTCAGAAGATTCAGGACTTGTATCGCTGTATATAAAAGCATTGCGTAAAGATTTTGACAATCTCTGCGAGTATGATAAACTTAAAGAGGAGCTAACGTCAAATGAAAAATCTATTTTAATCAAACTGAATAATCAACTTAAAGAATGGGACGCTAAGCAAATCGAAACACTTTTTCAAAATAGTTTACGATTGGCGTGGATTGATCACATCGAAACGAAGTATCCCATTCTTCGATCGGTTTCTACCATGAAGATGGAAGAGATAGAACACGAGCTTCAACACAGCGTGGCCGAAAAACATAAGTTAAGTAAAGAGATTTTAATAGTGCGCGCTCGTGAGAAGGTGTATAATGCACTGGAATATAATCGCCTGAATAACCTTGTTACCTATCGCGATTTACAGCATCAGGTTTCGAAGAAGAAAAAGGTGTGGCCGCTTCGAAAGGTAATTTCTGAATTTCAGAGTGAAGTATTTCAGCTTATTCCGTGTTGGATGGCTTCGCCAGAGTCGGTCTCTGCTATTTTCCCGATGACTGAATTATTTGACCTTGTTATTTTTGATGAGGCCTCACAATGCTTTGCTGAGCGTGGTGTGCCGGCAATGTATCGAGGGAAACAGATTCTTGTAGCAGGTGATGATAAACAACTTCGTCCAAGTGAATTGTATCATGTTCGCTGGGATGGTGATGAAGAAAATCCTGATCTGGAAGTTGATTCACTGCTTGAGTTAACAGAACGCTATCTCCCGACTGTTCATTTACAAGGTCACTATCGAAGCCAGTCGGTGGAGTTGATAGATTTCTCAAATACATTCTTCTATGAGGGACGATTGCAATTGCTTCCTGATCGGCATATTTTCAATCAACATCAGCCCGCAATTCAATATTGTAAAGTTGAAGGTTTTTGGGAATCTCAAACCAATGTAATTGAAGCGACAGCGGTTGTTGAATGTGTGATGAGTATGTTGAGGGAACAACCCTCTAAAACCATTGGAGTGGTTACGTTTAATGCACCACAACAAATGCTGGTGCTTGATCTTTTGGAAGCAGAGGCGATGAAAGCAGGACAAACTATTCCGACTTCGCTTTTTGTAAAAAATATTGAGAATGTTCAGGGTGATGAGAAGGATGTTATTATTTTTTCAGTCGGCTATGCTCCGGATAAGAAAGGAAAAATGATGATGCAGTTCGGAAGTTTGAATGCAGCAGGAGGAGAGAACAGATTGAATGTTGCCGTTACACGCGCGCGCGAGAAAATAATATTGTTTACCAGCATCTGGCCGGAGCAACTTAAGATTGATGATATTAAAAATGATGGCCCGAAGTTGCTGCGTAAATATTTGGAATACGTTCGGCAGGTTGATCGCAAAGAGTTTAAGCTGGAGCAAATTCCGCTTCAGCAAAACAACAATTGGTATTTGAGCAACCGCCTTCAACAGTGGGCAGAAGATCGGTTGAAAGAATATTCATTTGAAAATCATGCGCTGCCATTTGCTGATGTTCCGGTAAGGCAAGCCAATCAATATGTAGGAATTATTCTTACCGATGATGGCCGGTATTTTTCAAGCCTGTCGCCAAAAGACACGTATGCCTATACCCCAGCATTACTCACTCAAAAGAATTGGAAGCATCATCGTGTGTATAGCAGAAATTTATGGAAGGATAGAGAAAAGATGGAACGTGAGCTAATGATTTTTATAGGATCGCAGGAAGCTCAAAAAGGATAAGCCACTTTTGGGGAATGTATTTTTATAAGTTTCGCTTCGCCATTAATTTTTCCGTGTAGCGGGCAATAACAATTTAAGATTGAATCCATTTTATCATTGCCTTGTGCAACGCGTGTAGCTTTTTCTTTAGTGCTATCACTTAAAATATTCCAAAGTGGCTGTTCAACATCCTGGAGCAAAACAAAAGCACTGAGAAGTTTTTCGTCCCAGATGTGATAATGTCGTAATAAATCATCTGGATAGATAGTGTGTCGATCGGTACCTTCCTCTGGTACTACATCAAAAGGTTCTTCAAGATTAAGGTAGCCGTAGTCATCCGTAAGTTGTTCTCCTGGAAGAATATCACGAATGGCAATTTCGAATTCATAAGCAGTGGTAATGCAGTTTGAGCTGGAACTGTGGTTTACAAATCGCGAATTGTCCCAACACAACACGTGGTTGCCTTCCGGATTGCGATATGAGTATGTATCCAGAACCTGTTGATAAACGGGTTCCATATTTTGTATTTGTTGAGGTGTAAAAATGCGATCGAGTTTATCGATGGCCCACGTAATGGTTCCTTTCGGAATAAACTGTGTGGCAACAACGCCATATCCAATTTCTTTGCTAATGAATTGAAGTTCGGTATGCGGATGAATCATAGCATGTATATCGTGACCGAAAATAAAAGAAGTTTTAAAAAATATAAAGTAGAAGGCAAAAAAAGAAGGCGGGTATTGCTACCCGACTTCAACTACAACCAGACGCCCTGAAAGGGTAATCTTTATCGACCGTTCGCAGTCGCGTAAGCCGGCACTGTCTTCACAGTCTTAATAATCCGCGCAGCTACCTTGTAAGGATCTGCAGCGGAATTAGGACGTCTGTCTTCAAGCCAACCTTTCCAATTATTTTCAACCGTTGCAATCGGAATACGGATAGAAGCTCCACGATCGGATACACCGTAAGAGAACTTATCCATGGATTGCGTTTCGTGTTTACCAGTAAGACGTAAATGGTTATCAGCACCATATACTTCCATGTGTTCTTTTACATAAGGAGCGAATGCTTGACACACGGTGTCATACACATCTTTCGATCCGCAGTTACGCAATAAGTCATTAGAGAAGTTGGCGTGCATGCCAGAGCCATTCCAATCTGTTGCGCCAAGTGGTTTGCAATGCCAGTTAATAGCGATGCCATATTTCTCAGCTGTTCTTTCCAATAAGTAGCGAGCAACCCACACCTGATCGCCAGCAGCTTTTGCACCTTTCGCAAAAATCTGAAACTCCCATTGTCCTGTTGCTACTTCAGCATTTATACCTTCTACATTGATGCCTGCTTCAATACAGAGATCGAGATGTTCTTCTACGATCTCGCGACCAAAAGCATTCTTTGCGCCTACAGAGCAATAGTATGGACCTTGTGGTGCAGGGAATCCGCTTGACGGAAAGCCAAGAGGTTTATCTGTTTCAGTATTCCATAAAAAATATTCTTGTTCGAATCCAAACCAAAAATCATTGTCATCATCTTCAATAGTAGCACGACCATTGGTTGGGTGTGGAGTTCCATCCGGGCTCATTACTTCGCACATTACCAAGTATGCATCTTTGCGAGCGGGATCTGGGAAGATCGCTACCGGCTGAAGTAAACAATCAGATGAACCACCAGGTGCTTGTTCTGTAGAGCTTCCATCGAAGCACCATACCGGACAGCTCTCTAATGTGCCATCGAATTCTCTAACAATTTTTGTTTTGCTACGAAGGCTCTGAGTGGGTTTGTATCCATCGAGCCAGATGTATTCAAGTTTTGATTTTGACATAGTCGTTGTAGTTACGTTGTTATTGATATTATAAATCCCGGATGACCGTCTGAAGTATCATCCGGGGTTTTGCTAGTATTAGAATTTATAAACAGCAGCAAGGTTAAGAGAAGGCAATAAATCTTTAGCCTCACCATCTTTATCAGCAAACGAATCTTCAGAAGTCATATCAACTCTAAATTCAGGTATGAAAGTAAACCCGCCCACTTTATAGTTACCTGACAAAGTAAATTCCATAACACTTCCGTCACCTTCATCGTCTAACCCGATTACGCTATAAGAATCAGTAGTTAAATGGTTATTTTTAATAGCAAAATATTCGGCTCTTAAGCCAAGTGCAAAGCTTTCAGATAATGTAACCTTAGGATAAACGGCAAAACCTAAGAAGGAACTTGCATCGCCTGTTGCATCAATTATATCACCATTAATATCTACAGTTTCTCCAACCGCTCGTGTTTGATATGATGTATTGAATCCAAGATAAAATTTCTCTCCAAGGTTATAACCTAAAGTAAGATCAGCCTGAAATAAATTGCCACCGGAAAAATCCCCAAACTGTGCTCCATCTTCTAATGTTCCGTCTTGATCACCATACAAGAAGTTTAACCATGCCCCACCTGCATCACCAGTCTTACCAATTTGCGCACCAAAAGTATACGTATTGACAGGATTAAATTCTACAATATCCGTTGGGTTCATGACTGCTGCCTTGGCTACAAAACCATCACCAAATGCAAAGTCGGCTCTAAGACCAGTGTGATTAAAAGGTCCCCATGAGAAAAGATAAGAAGTTGAATAATGGAAATTAAGTGTAGGAGAAATTACTTCATAGCCAACAAAAGTATTAAACTGACCCATGTTCAAGGTGAAGGCATCAGAGAATTTATAATATGCATACATTTGATTGATTATAGCTTGACCCGATGCAGTACCGAAAACGGCTGCTTTACCTCTTGGTCCGAAAACTACATCTGCGACAAAGCCTGTCTTCTCCCCTTGATAGGACGCTACAAGGTTTACCATGCCCAATGAAAAACCTTTCAAATCCGCAAACGAAGTTCCTGGAGAAGGTGCGCCACCATATGCAGTATTGGTATTTTTAAACGATGACCGAAAATAGGTATCAATAGAACCACCGAATGAAAATTTCTTTTCTTCTTCTTTTGGTACTTCTGCTGCCGCAGGCGCGGCATCTTGTGCAAAGCCAAGCTGATAAGCCGTGATGAGAACCAGTATAAAGAGACTTCGTAGTTTTAAACTTTTCATAATTGTATGTATAAGGGGTTTATAAAAATTCAGGTGATAGGTTTTGAAAAAGTGTTTATTATGTTATTTCTCTATTGAAGTCTGTTTTTTTTTATTAAGTACCTCTCAAGATTACAGCCGTAATGAGTAAGCTGTAGTGATTTAGTTTAGTAGTAGAATTCTTCGTTATTTCAGTTTAGGTTATGAGATGTGTTTAAAAACAGCCTGGTCTTTCGAGCCAGGCTATTTGGTTTATCAGGCTAATTCTTCTTTTAAGTTCGGGTATAAATTTTCGCCATGTTGACTGAAATCGGAACCCACTTTCTTCTCTTCAGCAGAAATGCGCAGATTGAAAATCAAATCAACAGTTTTAAGGATGAGGAATGATCCGGCTACAGTATAACCAACAACGATAGCAAGTGCTTTCATGTGTACGATGAACAAAGCAGTATCACCAAAGAAAAGACCGTTACCTGTTGTGTTCGCACCATTCACGGCAGTGTTTGCTAATAAAGCAGTCATTACCATACCTACTAATCCACCCACACCGTGGCAAGGGAATACATCTAAAGTGTCTTCCAAAGAAGTCTTTGATTTCCAGTGTACCACCACGTTACTGATAATGGCAGCAAATGTTCCAATGAATAAACTCGATGGGATAGTTACAAAACCAGCAGCAGGTGTAATGGCAACAAGACCTACAACCGAACCGATACAGAATCCAACGGCAGATGGTTTCTTGCCGCGAGCTGCATCAAATAAAACCCATGCAAGACCGGCAGCAGCAGCAGCAGTATTGGTTGTAGCGAACGCAGAAGCTGCTAATGTTCCAGCACTCAATGCACTACCTGCGTTGAAACCAAACCATCCGAACCAAAGCAAACCTGTTCCTAGTAATACGAAAGGAATGTTAGCCGGTGAAATCGTTGTTTTCTTTTCTGCTTTATCTCTTAAGTAAATAGAAGCAGCTAAGGCAGCAAAACCAGCAGACATGTGTACAACTGTTCCACCGGCAAAATCAAGAACTCCCCATTTGAAAAGGAATCCATCAGGATGCCATGTCCAGTGTGCTAATGGAGCATAGATTAATAAAGAGAAAAGAACAAGGAATAATAAGTACGACTTAAACTTGATGCGCTCAGCAAAAGTACCGGTGATCAACGCTGGAGTAATGATGGCGAACTTCAATTGGAAGAAGGCAAACAATACAAGCGGAATAGTAGGTGCTAATGACCAAGGTTTTCCGTCCAATACATTTTGAAACATGAAAAAGGTTGAAGGATCGCCAATAAGGCCTCCTTGTGATTCTCCAAAGGCAAGACTGAAACCGACAACAATCCACAGCACACTAATTACACCCATTGCAATAAAGCTTTGGAGCATGGTAGAGATGATGTTCTTGGTGTCGATCATTCCTCCATAGAAGTAAGCCAACCCTGGAGTCATGAGCAGAACCAGAGCAGTGGCAGCAAGCATCCAAGCCACATCACCGGAGTTTATACCCTCGGTTACGATCTGCTTGGGAACTGCAGGCATGAATACCGCCAAGATGCTTATGGCGATGAGCAGGACCAGAAAGACGATTGATTTTTTCATACGAATTAAATTTTGGTTATAGGTACTGGTTGTTTTATTGATAAACAGTAGCAATTATTTAACAATAGGGTAAAAAACGAACCACTTTTGAATAAAAATTGCCGAAATCGTTGTAGGTAGGGTATAATTTTAATCGAAAACGATAAGAAATTGCAAAATTTGTAACAAGTTGGGTGCTGAAGAAATTAAAATACTCTTCCGGATATGCGTTGTTTTACCCAATAAGATTTTTGTTTTAGCTATAAATGCCGAATTACAATTGGTTTTGACTTATTTCTCTCTTTGCTAATCTAAGGTTGATCACGCCACTTGTGTTTCTACCTCAATAATTTGTTAATCATCCGCTTCACTGATGCAGCGAAGGCAACCTATCAATTGGCACGCATATAATGTCTTGTAGGTTCTATGGTGATTCAGTGATTGTTCATTCTTAATCCAGTGAAGATTCGATTGATCCTTTATTCACTAAAGGAATTGATGGCCATCCGTACCAACCCTTAGCCGATGAAACGGAATGACTTTTATGTCATTTTCTTTTATCGGAAAGTTGCCTAGCTTGAAATAATCAAACAAAGAATATGAAGAAGTTCATTATCCTCCTTTTTATCGCCATCGGTTTCATTGCTCGCGCACAAGAGACTGTGAAGAAGGCACCAGAATCAAAAGATGGCGATGGACCATATACACAATTGATTATTCGCGGTGTTATGTTGATTGATGGGACAGGCGCACCCCCCATTGGCCCAACTGATATTGTGGTAAAAGAAAATAAAATCGTCTCTATTGAAACGGTTGGGTATCCGGGTGTTGCTATTAATCCTGACCGCAGGCCAAAGCTTGAACCTGGTGGAAAGGAGTTAAATGCAGAAGGAATGTATTTGATGCCTGGCTTCATCGACATGCATGGGCATATAGGAGGAAGTCAAGCCCCAAATGCGGAGTATGTATTTAAACTTTGGATGGCCCATGGTATTACTACCGTACGCGATCCATCTGCGGGCAATGGTTTGGACTGGGTTCTAGATCATAAGAAGAAGAGTTCAGCAAACACCATTACGGCTCCGCGCATTTTTGCCTACACTGCTTTCGGACAAGGAAGCAAAGAAAAGATATCTACACCTGAGCAAGCCGTTGCGTGGGTGATTGAAAACAAAAACAAAGGTGCCGATGGAATTAAATTCTTTGGTGTTGCTCCCCAAATTATGGATGCAGCATTGAGAAAGAATAAGGAATTGGGTTTACGTTCCGCTTGTCACCATAACCAAATGGGTGTTGCTCGCTGGAATGTACTAAACTCGGCAAAAGCCGGATTAACCTCCATGGAACATTGGTATGGATTACCCGAAGCGTTGTTCACTAAACAGACCATTGAGAATTATCCACTTGATTACAATTACCAAAATGAGCAACATCGTTTTGAAGTAGCAGGAAAACTATGGAAACAAGCGGCAGCTCCATACTCGGAACATTGGAATAACGTAATGAACGAATTGCTGGCTCTTGATTTTACAATCGATCCGACATTCAATATATACGAAGCAAGTCGCGATCTACAACGTGCTCGCAGAGCGGAATGGCATGAAGATTATACATTGCCTAGCTTATGGGCATTTTATCAGCCCAGTAAAATTTCACATGGTTCGTATTGGCACACTTGGGGAACAGAACAAGAAATAGAATGGAAAGAAAATTACAGATTGTGGATGATCTTTATAAATGAGTATAAAAACAGAGGAGGTCGCATAACGACAGGTTCAGATTCTGGATTTATTTTTCAGTTATATGGTTTTGCATACATCCGAGAACTAGAGTTATTGCGTGAAGCAGGATTTCATCCATTGGAAGTTATTCGTTCGGCTACCTTGTATGGAGCGCAAGCATTGGGTAAAGAAAAAGAAATCGGATCAGTAGAATTAGGTAAGCTTGCCGACTTTGTGATTGTCGAAGAGAATCCATTACAAAATCTTCAAGTGCTTTATGGAACAGGTGCTATCAAGCTAACCGATGACAATAAAGTCGTGCGGGTTGGTGGCGTTAAGTACACTGTGAAAGATGGAATCATCTACGATGCAAAGAAACTTCTGGAGGATGTTAAGAAGATTGTGGATGCTGAAAAGACAAAGAGTGGTTTTGTGTTGAAGCAGCCTGGTGTTAATTAATAATTTGGAGTATTAAATCTCTATTAATTCGCAAAGGAATCTCAACCATTGATGCTAATTTAGTGTCAATAAGTTATGGTAAGAAATATACTCAACGTCATCTTTGGCATTGCTTTAATTGTGAAGGCTTCTTCTTGTTGCGAAGAGAGGGACGATCTCCCAGTTCATAAATTAAGCAGTTCGGACTTGCAATGGACAACGCCATATCAAGTTGGGGATGTTTTTCGCTTTCGGAATGATCAAGGCAGCGAAAGATCATATTCAGTTGATTCGGTTACATTAGAAAATTATGATGATGGTATTGGGGGAGAGCATTTTCAGTGTGCCACGTATAAGTATGATGTTTGGCGAGCCTGGATGCATAAACTTGGAGATACTTTACATCGCAGAAGTATTTTTGAAATTGCCATACCCGATTCAATAGAGGATTCTTACTTGGAGTTGGACTGGGATTTTCAAGTGTCCATTCCAATTTACGAGTTCGAAACAAATCCGTCCCTGATACAAGGCGCTAACTCAAAAATAATCGATCAACTTGAGGTGAGTGGAAAGTCGTATGTCAATGTGCTTTATTTTGAAACCTGGCGAAGTATTGATTCCACCTCAACTCAAATTCAGACTATGTTTTACAGTAAGGAACATGGCGTTATTCGATTCGATTTAATGAATGGGGAAAAATGGCAACGACAGTGATTTCAATTGCTATCTTTCCGAATTCAAAATCATAAAATGGAAGGATCACAGCAAACTCCTGATGGCAATGCATTAGTCACATTGGTCACCATGAAAATGCCATTTGGTAAATACAAAGGAAGTTTAATGTGTAATTTGCCTATTCATTATCTGGAATGGTTTGCCAAGAAAGGATTTCCTCCGGGGAAGTTGGGGACGTTGTTAGCTACTATTTATGAGATTAAACTAAATGGTTTAGAATATTTATTGGAGCCATTGAAGAAGTCAGGATTTCATTAAGCTTTTAGTTGGTGCATACAATTGAATGATACAGAACATAAAGCAGCAGAGAATTCAGAATTTAAACAGAATTACGAACTATACTTGAGAAGGTAAATTTGCTTGTTAAATATTCAGGAATGCGTTCACAACATTTTAAACATTGTAAATGAAAAAGAAAATTGGAATTGGTCTGGTAGTCGTTTTGATTGTGCTACAATTTGTTCGTCCAACCCGAAATGTTTCTGAACAAATCATCGCAGATAAAGACATCTCAAAGAAGTATGCAATTTCAGAATCTGTTCATCAGATTTTAATCCAGAAATGTTATGACTGTCACAGCAGCAATACCCACTATCCGTGGTATACCAACATTCAACCTATTGGTTTGTGGATGCAACATCATGTAGACGAAGGAAAAGATGAGTTGAACTTCTCCGAGTTTAAAACGTATCCTGAAAGAAAGGCAAATCATAAAGTCGAAGAAATTTCAGACGCAATAAATGAAGGCTGGATGCCTCTTGATTCTTATTTATGGATTCACAAAGAGGCCGAAATAAGTCAAAAAGATAGAGACGCTATTAATGAATGGATCAAATCATTGGGCATTGTATTTGAAGAAAAACCACCCCGACCGTGATAGAAGTATTATTTTCCTTCTAGTATATCTTCCAATTTATAATAGACTTTTAGCCCACGCTCTTTTGCTATGCGTACATCCTGATCGGCACCTTTTGACTCACCTTCTAAACGAAGAACGGCATCGCATTTGGTAAGCAAGCGTTCGGCAACAGGATACGCAATTTCATCATAGATTGAATCCCCAGGTTTTTTAGAACCTGCTACACGAAGTAAGGGCAATGCTACCCACTCACCAATCATGGGAATATGGCCTGCACGGAATAAAGGAAGAGACACCTCCTCCAATCACCTTAAGTTTTTCTCCATTAATTCGGGCTGATCATTTGTGCCACTGCGATACGGACCTGCAATAAGTATGAACATGATTGTATTTTTTGTTGACGTAAAGAAAGTACTTACGGAAAGGAATATCCTTAAGGTACATTAAGAAATCACTTTCCTTTCTTTTTTCTTATCACACTTAGAAACTCCGGAGTAATGCCCAGGTATGAAGCGATTTGTTTTAGTGGAACGCGCTGATAGACGTGCGGATATTTTGCAACAAAATTAACATATCGTTCTTCTGCAGACAACGTTAAATTTTGTGTTGTTCGCAATTGCTCGCGTATGTAGGAGTTTTGCATCAAAATTCGAAAGACGCGCTCAAACTTGGGAACCTTTATATAGAGATCATCCAGATCATTCTTTTGTAATTCAAATACAACGCTATCTTCGATCGCTTCTATGTTTACGATGGCAGGATTGCCGGTTGCAAAACCATGAATATCTGTTATCCACCAATCCTGAACAGCAAACATGATGACGCGCTCATGAAAATCCTTATCATGACAATATGCACGTAGAATGCCGGAGTGAACGTAGTAAATAGTTGAGCATCGTTCACCTTCCTGCAAAAGGATTTTTTTCTTGGAGACTTCTCTAATTGTAAGGAGAGAAATGAAATGATGGATCTCGGCTTTCTCAAGTGTTACATGCTTGGCAATGTTTTTTAAGATAGGATCAAAATCCATTTTGATAAAGTGTAAACTTTAAAATCGTTTTCGCCTGGATCGAGTATCGAAAAAATTGAGTAGAATAATCTCTTTGTCCGTTACTCTATAAAAAAGTCGGTTGTGGCTAGTTAACAAAAAACCTCTAATGTTTTTCTCTATATTTTCAAGGGTTCCCAAATCAGATTGATCGGAGATTAATTCAATGATGTCATACGTCTTTCTAACAAAAATTTCTGTTACCTGTTCACCCCACTCTTCCTCCAGATAGGTAATAATGTTATTAAACTTACTAATCGCTCTCTTAGTCCAGACTATTTTCCTAACCATTTAGTGTGTTGCTTTTTAACATCATCGTGGCTAACCAGGTTATTAGAATCGAAACTCTCATGGTATGAAAGTAAAAGTTCTTCTTTCTCTTCAGCACTTAATGTATTCCACAACTCTCCGGTTTGATTATTGTTCAGGCGTTGAATTAATTTAAAATATCCCTTTAGAACTTCTTCGTCCTCAATCTTATCGATCAACCTGTGAAAATCCTCTTTTGTTCTCATGTTAAACTCAATTATAATGTGAATTTACTTTGTTTTATCCTAAACTCAATACAGGCGTAGACTTACCCTAAAAACATTCTATTCTCTTCCAAACAATTACTCAGCTGTTTAAAAATCTTCACTATGTTTTCGTTGGATAAATTACTACCAAG
>JANODK010000201.1:0-16256 GCA_031412655.1 Chryseolinea sp. | reverse complement strand
GGCGTTAGCCAAAATTATATTGGGCTAAAGCCCTTTTGGTTTGTTTTCATTTGCTCCCCGACATAAATGTCGGTGCTATTTTTCTAATGCATAATCTGGGTTCATGCGTTGCAAAATGACGCATTCGTAACGATTTCTATTTTTAATCTGCAACAAAACTTTCAATCGCGAGTCAATGATTACAATTAACTTTAACCCCAAAACCAATTAACACGTCAGATCAAAAACAAACACGCGCGATAGAGATGAAGTCAGAAAAGAAGTGGTTTGTATTTTACACCAAAAGCCGACAAGAAAAAAAAACGCGCGATTTGTTAATCAGAAATGGATTTGAAGTCTACCTTCCCGTGCAAAAGGTAATGCGACAATGGAGCGACCGCAAAAAGAAAGTGGAAGTACCTCTTTTTAGTTCGTACATTTTTGTTCGAGAAAGTGAAGATAGAATACCCGCCATACTTCAAATGCCGGGAGTTGCCTGGAACGTTCGTTTTAACGACAAGCCGTCCGTCCTTCAGGATGAAGAACTGAAAACAATGAAGCGGTTTATCGAATCCGGCTATCATTTGGAAAGCAAACAAATGGATATTCTGGAAGCAGGTGACGCTGTAGAAGTAATCGATGGCCCCCTTAAAGGTATGCTGGGCTACTTACCCAAAACCACAGAAGGAGATAAATTCACCGTCTGGCTGGAATCCATTGGACAGACCATGGTCGTCCGCATAGACCCTTCCATACTCCGCAAGAGGCCTTAATTGTAGGTTAAAAGGCATAATTGCCGAGTAAATATTTTACTCATTCGTTTTTTTTGATGTATTTTTATCCCTGTGTTAGAGACCCTCATCACTTCTAAAACCCGCTTAAAGATGCTTCTGAAGTTCTTCGTGAACTCGGCATCATCAGCTTACCTCCGGGGGTTGGCAGAGGAGTTTGGAGAATCCACCAATGCCATCCGGCACGAACTGAATAATCTGTCAAAAGCCGGTTATTTAATCTCAAGGGAGGAAGGTCGCACCATTCTGTACCAAGCTAATACTGAACATCCTTTATTTAAAGAATTGAAAAACCTCATGCACAAATATTTGGGCATTGATGGAATCATTGAAAACATTGTGTCGAAACTAGGTGATCTGAAGTCTGCTTACATTATTGGCGACTATGCGCACGGAAAGGACAGCGGAACAATAGAAGTGCTGCTGGTGGGAAATGTTAACACCGAATATTTAAATCAATTGGTGAAAAAGGCAAAAAAACTGATCCATCGCAATATCCTTGTCAATCACATAACTCAGGAGCATTTTTTAAAAAGTGGCGATCACTTTAAAGATGCCCTACTCGTGTGGGGAGAACGTTAAACCAAAACCTCAAACGTTGAACGTTGAACCTTGAACGTTGAACTTTGAACTTTGAACTTTGAACCTAACTCGAAACTGTGACCGAGGAGGCGAAGCTGTGAACGATTGTGAGTATTTGTCTTTTTTTATTAGGTTTGATTTTATGCGCCCGTTTATGAAGAGAAATTATCTACTACTGTACGTTGGTATCATACTACTGATTTCCTCTTGTGTTACGAATAAGCAGTTCGTGTATCTTCAAAAGGACGATGTAAATCCCAGCAAGGGCCAATTGCCGATCGATTCCATTGTGCGGACCTACCAGGTAGAACCCTATGACTATTTAATCCAAACCAATGATTTGATTTCGGTTCGGTTTGAATCGTTGAGCCCAAAAGACTATGACTTTCTTTCAGGGCAGGTTCAGCAGCAACAGGGGCAGAATGTAACGCAAGGAAATGCATTGTTGATGGGAGAGTTAGTGGATGAAAACGGTGAAATTTCCTATCCGGTTGTTGGCAAAGTAAAAGTGGCAGGGTTTAGTGTTTTTCAATTGCAAGATACATTACAACAATTGGCCAAGGATTATTTGGATTCGCCCGTTGTAAAAGTTAGGCTCATGAATTACCGGATGACCATGCTGGGTGAGGTTAACAGGGAGGGTACCGTTATTTTTACCAACAATAGGGTTACATTATTGGAAGCTATTGGTTTAGCGGGAGGTCTTACTGATCTGGCCGATAAAAAAAATTTGAAAATGATTCGCCAGATAAACGGAAAAACACAAATAGCGTATGTCAACCTACTCGATGAAAACTTCATCAACTCACCTTACTACTATGTACATCAAAATGATATACTCATTACTGGTGCATTGAAGCAGCGATCGTATCGAAAGTATTTTGGTCAAAACCTTTCGCTGGTCATTTCATCGCTGTCCCTGCTTTTAATCACCTTTTCGTTAATTAACTCTACCAAATAAGTGGATAACGCATCATTTGATCAGGAAGAAAACCAAAACCAGCAACAAGGGTTTACCTTGGATTTTAAACGGGTACTATCTCGCGCACTGCGGTTTTGGTATGTGATTTTAATTTCATTGGTGGCAGCGTTAACGATTGCTTTTTATAAAAATCGCTACACCCAAAGGGTGTATCCCATTTCGGCTTCCATTGTTATTTTGGAGGCAAAAGAAATGAGTGGCGCTGCCGATATATTATTTAAAAACTCATTGATCGAGCCGTATCGTAATTATCTGAATGAGCCGTACATTATTCGTTCGTACCCGTTGATCGAAAAAGTAATTGTAGAGCAGAGCTTCCATGTTGCGTTTTATCGGGATGGATATTTCATGACCACCGAAGCGTATGATTATATGCCTGTAATTGCCTCGTGGTGCAATCCTGACGAGATTAAAGAAGGAAGCTTTTTATTCAAACTGGTTGATAAAAACCATTATTCCCTTGCCCCATATTCAAAAGGGGATGGCGCACCAGCCACTGTTTTCGCAATCGATGATTCGATTCAGTTTGACGATTATAAACTCTGTATCCGAAAGAACCCGGATAATAAAATGGAATCGTATATCGGTGTTCCTTTTTTATTGGTCATTCGAAACCCGAGCGCAATCGCTAGCGCGTATGTGAATAAACTTCAGGTAGAATGGGCAGAGCTGGGTTCAGGCGTACTTAATTTAAGTTTAACCGGAACGAATGTACGAAAGGAACATGATTTCTTAGAAAGCCTTATTGATTCATACCAGGCCCGTGATTTAGAGAAGAAAAACGAAACCGCGAGACGCACCATAAACTTTATACAAAACCAACTAACCGATATAAAGGACTCGTTGCGCACGGTGGAATTTCAATTGGAGCGCTTCGGCAACAGCAGCCGCGTGAAAGATATGAGTGAGGACGCGCAACGCTATTTAACGAGATTAGAAGAGTTTGAATCGCAAAAATCTGAATTGCTGATCCGTGAAAATTACTATCAGTATATAAAAGAATATTTACATAAAGGAGATACGAACCTCGATCAAATTGTGTTGCCCACTTCCATTGGTTTGATGGATCCGGTGCTGGGATCATTACTTAACAAAATGGTGGATCTGCAACTGGAAATGAAGTTATACATGGATCCCGCACGAGAGCGAAATCCTTTGGTTGCTAGTAAAGTGGAAAGTATCCGGGAGATTAAACAGAATGTACTTGAGTCGGTGGAGACGTTGAAATCTACTGATAAAATAAAATTGGATTTCCTAAATAAACAACTTCGACAAATTGAAAAACAACTTCAATTGCTTCCCGCTTCTGAACGTCAGTTGATTTCGGTACAGCGCAATTATTCATTGCTGGAAAATTTGTATGTGTTTTTAATGCAAAAATTATCAGAGGCCAGCATATCAGAAGCGTCTAGCACTTCGGATATTTTAGTAGTAAACCCCCCAATGGCGGGTGGAGCCATCTCGCCAAAACCAACTCAGAACTATGCGATTGCAGGAATAGTCGGCCTCGCGATTCCGCTCCTTATTTTTGTGCTTTTTGAAATCATCAACAATAGGGTTCAATCCAAAGAAGATATTGATAAAATGACGTCTATTCCTTTTCTGGGAGGGGTGGGTCATTCCGATGGAAATAACCTGGCGGTAAAAGAAAAAACAAGATCTGCCGTAGCGGAATCTTTTCGTGCCTTGCGCTCCAATTTAAGCTTCTTTACCGGCAACAAAACCAGGCAAATTTTTATGGTGAGCAGTTCCATCAGTGGCGAAGGCAAAACGTTTACCACCATTAATCTAGCCACAGTCTTTGCACTTTCAGGAAAGAAAACATTGATCGTAGGTGCCGACATGCGAAGACCAAAAATATTTGAAGATTTTGGTCGTGCTAATCAATTGGGATTGAGTACGTATTTATCTGGTCTTTCTGAATTTAAGGATGTGGTACAGGACACCGAAATTGAAAACCTCTACTTCATCAGCGGAGGTCCGGTACCGCCTAATCCTTCCGAATTATTATTGACCGATCGCTTTGAAGCATTCATTAAAAACGCCAGTGAGCAGTTCGATTATATTATTATTGACACACCACCATTGGCATTGGTTACCGATGCGTTTGTGATTTCCAAGTTTGTAGACCATACTGTATTTGTGTTGCGTCAGAATTATTCACCGAAAGCATTCATCCGCAGCATCGATGAATTTTATAAATCCGGTAAACTTGTCAACATGAGTATAATACTCAATGATATTTACAAATCGGGATTGGGCTATGGCTACGGTCAAGAGTATGCCTACCACTACGGGTATGGATATGGAATTAAAAAACGTGGTGGTAATGGGTATTATGAATAGAGTTTTAATTACACGTATGCGTTATGTTTGCTGAAGAGTCAGAATGGATTCGCGATGCGATAGCTAGTGTAGCTACTGGAGAAATCAAAAAAGTTGGTAATATTGGATCATCGTCCTTAATTTTTAGAACCGAAATTCAACCTCACATCCATAATAATATTATTGCCCCCATCGAAAAAAATGGAGCTAATGTTGTTCATATTGATTTAAGAGAAGAGCAAGGGGTTGACGTAATTGGTGACATAACATCACCAACATTCGGTGATAATTTTCGGGATCAATTTGACTTGGTTCTTTGTACCAACTTACTGGAACATGTCCTCGATATAAATCTGGTCGTTCAGAATTTGATTAAGGTTGTGAAGCGTACAGGACATATTCTAATTACAGTTCCATTTAAGTATCGATTACATTTTGACCCTATTGACAACGGATTTAGGCCCACTCCAAATGAGATTGCTAATTTATTTGAGGGTAATAATTTTTCTATTAAAGCCAGTAAAATTATTTCTATTAACAATGTTGAAGCCTATCGAATCAGAAAATCCAAATATCCATTGTGGGGTCATAGAGAACGGCTGTTGTATTTTTTTGGAAAAAGATACAAAGTGTCTGGTATTTTAATCCGTATTTCTAAATAGCGCATTGAGTTAAAATATCGTGAAAAATTCGATTCTATTAATAGCTGAAATTGCGCAAGCACATGATGGAAGCCTTGGAATTGCGCATAGCTATATTGATGCTCTTGCTACAACCGGTATTGACGCGATAAAATTTCAGACTCATATAGCGGAAGCCGAAAGTAGTGTGTATGAACCTTTTCGCGTTAAGTTTTCATACGAAGATAATAGTCGTTTCGATTACTGGAAACGGATGGAGTTTACCCCTGAGCAATGGATAGGATTAAAAGAGCATTGTGAGCAGGTTGGGCTAGAGTTTATATCCAGCCCGTTTTCAATTGCGGCTGTTGAACTGTTAGAGAACATTGGGGTAAAGCGTTATAAGATAGGGTCCGGTGAAGTATCCAATTTGTTGCTGCTAGAGCGAGTTGCGCACACAGGTAAGCCTGTTATCCTTTCATCTGGTATGAGTTCGTTGGCCGAACTGACTGCAGCGTGTAATCTCCTTCGCTCTTTTGGTAGTTCTATTTCGATCATGCAGTGTACAACCGCATATCCAACGAAACCAAATCAGTGGGGATTAAATTTAATACAAGAACTTCGCGATCAATTTCAAGTACCCATTGGATTCTCTGATCATTCGGGTGATATCTATGCTTGCTTGAGCGCGGCCACCCTCGGTGCTTCTGTTATCGAGTTTCATTCAGTTTTTGATAAGAAGATGTTCGGTCCGGATGCTGTCGCTTCATTAACCATCAACCAAATCGAATTGCTTGTAAAAGGTATTCGCGAAATTGAACAAGCACTGGCGCATCCGATTTTAAAAGATGATCATGCTGCTGATTCTGATGTTAAAATAATGTTTGGGAAATCACTGGCCGTTAATAAACCATTGCAGAAGGGACATCACATTACGGTTAATGATTTAGAGAGTAAAAAACCAGCTAAACAGGGTATCAGTGCTTCAGAATTTAAGCAGGTACTTGGAAAAAAGCTTCGCAGAGATTTGTCTGCCTACTCATTTTTGAAATACGAAGATCTGGAATGAAAAAGCGAAAAATATGTGTCGTAATTACGGCACGCCCAAGTTACAGTCGTGTAAAAACACTTCTTCAAGCGGTGAAGGAACATGCCGACCTCGAATTGCAATTGGTGGTAGCAGCTTCGGCCTTACTCGATCGTTACGGCTCAGCAATCCATAATATTGAAAAGGATGGATTTGAAATTAGTGCGCGTGTTTTCAATGTATTAGAAGGTGAGAATTTGACTGCGGCTGCTAAGACCACTGGCATTGGAATACTCGAATTATCAACTGTGTTTGACAATCTTTCTCCGGACATTGTTGTTACAGTCGCTGATCGGTTTGAAACCATGGCGACTGCTGTTGCAGCTTCGTTTATGAATATACCTTTAGCGCACATTCAAGGAGGCGAGGTGACAGGAAATATAGACGAGAAAGTCAGGCACTCCATTACCAAACTTGCCGACTATCATTTTGTGGCTTCTGAAGAGGCGCGACTGCGTGTGCTTAAACTTGGTGAAGAAAATAGCAGCGTATTTAATACAGGTTGCCCTTCAATCGATCTGGCTGCGCAGGTCATGATTAATCCACAATTGAATTTTGACCCCTATGAAAAGTACGGTGGTGTTGGACGTAAGCCGGATTTATCTAATGGATACCTGGTTGTAATGCAACATCCCGTTACGACTGAGCATGGCCAGTCACGTGCGCATATCGAAGAGACTTTAAAAGCAATTGCTTCCCTAAAAAGACCGACCTTATGGTTTTGGCCCAACGTTGATGCGGGTGCCGATGGAACCTCAAGTGGCATACGGGCCTATCGCGAACACCATCAACTTGAACATGTCCATTTTTTCAAAAATATGGAACCGGATGATTTTTTACGATTGCTCATTAACTCCGATTGCCTGGTCGGGAATTCAAGTGTTGGTATTCGTGAATGTGCATACCTGGGCATACCGGTTGTTAATATTGGTTCACGTCAAAACAGACGTGAGCGAGGAAATAATGTAACAGACGTTAATTATAGTGAGGACGAAATCCGATTGGCAATTCAAGCTTGGAGAAAAGAGAAGCGCCCCGAAAGTTCTTTTGTTTATGGAGGAGGGGAGGCAGGTAAATTAATAGCTGATATATTATCAAAAAGTCAACTCAAATTTCATAAGACGATCAGTTATTAGAACGTGAAGATCTTAGGACTTATACCTGTGCGCGGTGGCTCCAAAGGAGTTCCGGGAAAAAATATAAAAATCCTCGGTACAAAACCATTGATTCAATATACGCTGGATGCAGCACAAGAAAGCAAACTTATTTCTCGCTGTATTGTTTCAACCGACAGCCAGGAGATTGCAGATTGTGTTAACCATATTGGAGGACATGTACCTTTCCTCCGTCCCGACTCGCTCGCTCTTGACAACTCTCCAACACTGCCGGTGATACAACACGCACTTCATTTTTACATGGAGCAAGGAGAAACGTATGATGCAGTATGTTTACTTCAGGCAACAAGCCCTTTTCGTACCCCGGGTTTTATTGATGAGGCCATAACACGTTTTATAGCAATGGAATGCGATGCTTTAATTTCTGTGTTACCAGTCCCTACTGAATTTAACCCTCACTGGACTTTCGAAACTGCACGGAATGGATTTCTTAGGATAGCCACCGGAGAAGAAAAAATAATTTCACGAAGGCAGGATTTGCCACCGGCTTTTTTTCGTGATGGATCGGTATATGTTACGAAAACAGATGTTTTGTTAAAGGGAAATTCTCTGTTTGGAAAAAACCTGGGATATATACAGAGTGAGCCAGCATGGCATGTTAATATCGATACCTTGGACGATTGGAAAGAAGCAGAAAGAATAGTTGAAAAGTATAACGAAAGATGTGCGCAATAGCGGGAATTGTAGGAGATGAATTTCCGGATAAGGATGTTGCCGTGGCGAACATGCTGGCATCGATGAGACATCGTGGACCTGACCACACGGCAGTCAGGAAGGTTGGAGTTCATACGTTCCTTGGACACAACCGGTTGAGCATCATTGATCTTGATGCAGCAGCGAATCAGCCTTTCGTAAATGAAGATGGTCGGTACACGATCGTATTCAATGGTGAAATCTACAACTACATCGAACTTCGGATACAACTTCTTTCTTATTTTACCTTCAGAACAAATTCAGACACAGAAGTATTATTGGCCGCGTATCGAAAGTGGGGATATCAATGTCTGGATCAACTCATTGGAATGTTTTCCTTTGCCATTTGGGATAATGTTGAGAATGTACTGTTTGCGGCACGTGATCGCTTTGGTATAAAGCCTTTTTACTATTGTGAAGTAAATAATAGCTTCCTATTTGCAAGCGAAATAAAAGCCTTGTGGTCTGCAGGCATAGTGCAGGTGAGAAATCAAAAAGTATGGTCCTCTTATTTTGTTTATGGAAGCTATGGAATGCCTGAAGAAACGTTTTGGCAAGGCATTCAACAGCTTCCCGCTGGGCACTTCCTTATTTTAAAAAATGGAAATCTTAAGATCAATCGCTGGTATAATTTCGAGGAGCGAATCGCGCGTATTCAACCCGTGTGGCGTGACGCAAGTGAATCAGAAATAACGGAACGTTACATGGAACTTTTACACGAAAGTATCATCCTGCGTTTTCGATCGGATGTTCCGGTGGGGTTAAATGTAAGTGGGGGATTGGACTCAGCTCTTTTAATTTCTCTGGTCAAAGACCTTTTTCCTAACAATGAGACTATCAATGCCTTTACATTTACTACCGGAAATCCGGATTATGATGAGTTACCTTTTGTAAAGATGCTCATAGATGCCACAAAGTATCCGTTGCATAATATTCAATTACTCGCTAAAGATGTTCCTGACTTAGCAGAAGAGATGGCTCTTGTGCAAGACGAACCTTATGGTGGATTGCCAACACTAGCGTATGCCGGCTTATTCGAAGCAGCCCGACAGCGGAACACAATAGTTTTGTTAGAAGGACAAGGCATGGACGAGGCTTGGGCTGGATACGATTATTACCAAACCGGAAGCGGCTCAGTAGTACAAGGTGTTACCGGATCACCTTTGAGACCGAATGTCTTCACAGAAGAATTCATCAAATTGGCTGAACGCCCGCACTACCGTGAACCATTCGAGCAGAAACTTCTCAACCTTCAATTTCGTGATTTATTTTTCACAAAAATTCCACGAGTACTTCGTTTTAATGATCGCGTTTCAATGAAATACAGTACCGAGTTGAGAGAACCTTTTCTGGATCACAGACTTGTTGAAATGGCATTTGCATTACCAGAGCATTGGAAGATTAATGATAATACTGCGAAATATCTTCTGCGTAAAATCACAAAGAAATATTTGTCGGAGAACATCAGGTTAGCACCAAAACGTGCACTACAGACACCTCAGAGAAAATGGTTGGCTAAAGAATTGCGGGATTGGGCTGATGTAAAAATTAAGTCTTTTGCGAACAGCGAAGGTGTTAACACAGCAAAGTAGCTTTGCGAGTGGGAAAGTTATTGCCAGCACGGTAGTGATAATAGTTTCTATATATGGCAGTTCATCAATTCGGCAATGCTGGAAAATAATAAGGTTGTTAATAAGCCTGATGGATTTTCTTCAGACAGATGATGTGACACATGCATATCAGTATATCGGTATCATCTCACGCTCTTTTTTTGAAGTACCATTTATTAATAGATGAAAATCTTTGTAACGCGAATAATAAAGCAAGTTTTTAATGTTCGAATGAATAATCAGGGTTAAAATGAATGAATAGAGAGATAACAATTATTAAGGCAAGTACAGGTTGGCGTGCCGTTAACCTGAAAGAGTTAGCGCACTATCGGGATCTACTTTGGTTTTTAACAATCCGTGGAATAAAAGCAAAGTACGCCCAATCAATTTTGGGGGTAGGTTGGGCTGTTATTCAGCCCTTGTTCTCAACGCTCGTATTTACTATTATTTTTGGGAGTGTTGCACGTATTGATTCAAATGGAGTTCCTTACTTTTTATTTAGTTTGGTTGGCCTGGTGCCCTGGACTTTTTTTGCCAATACGCTGACGGATTCATCGAATAGCTTAATCGCCAATGCAGCAATGATTAACAAGGTGTATTTCCCTAGATTGGTCTTACCGTTATCATCAATTTTTTCAAAAGGTGTAGATTTTATTATTGGCTTTGTGTTGCTGAGTATCTTTCTGGTAGCCTATCAGATCACCCCAGCCTGGGAGTTGGTGATGTTACCTTGGTTGATTCTTGTTTTACTTTTTACTTCACTGGGCTTAGGAATGATTTTATCCGCAATGGCTGTTCAATACCGGGATGTAAAGCATGCTATGACCTTTGGCGTGCAGTTGCTGATGTATGCGGCACCCGTGGTCTATCCAACCACCAATGTTCCCGAGCAATATCGATGGATGTATGCAATCAATCCGATGGTTGGTGTAATAGAAGGATTCCGATCTATATTTTTAAAGACAATTGATTTCCCCTATGAATGGCTTATGATGGGAACAATCATCTCTATAATTCTTTTTATTTTTGGCGTGTTTTATTTTAAACGAATGGAGCGTATTTTTGCAGACGTAGCATAATTATGGCAGAACCTGTAATTAGTGTAAAAGGAGTAAGTAAGAAATATCGAATTGGTCTGGCTGATAAGAAGTCAGACACGATGTTGACAACAATTCTAAATGGAATAAAAAATCCACTTGCCAACCTCAATAGAATTCGAAATTTGTCAAAGTTGAATGATGATGATAGTTCCATTTTTTGGGCCCTACGCGATATATCTTTTGACGTACAGGAAGGTGAGGTGTTGGGGATTATCGGGCATAATGGGGCAGGAAAAAGTACGTTACTGAAAATTTTGTCTCAAATCACTGAGCCGAGTATCGGAGAAGTGAAAATCCATGGCAGGGTGGCCGCGCTATTGGAAGTGGGTACAGGATTTCATCCTGAATTAACGGGGCGTGAGAATATCTACATGAATGGAACGATACTCGGCATGACCAAGAAGGAAATTAATCTCAAGCTGGATGAGATTGTGGACTTTAGTGGTGTAGAAAAATACCTGGACACTCCCGTTAAATTCTATTCTTCCGGCATGCGGGTTCGTTTGGGGTTTGCAGTAGCAGCTCATTTAGAACCCGAAATACTGATTATTGATGAGGTGTTATCGGTTGGAGATGCTGAGTTTCAAAAGAAGTGCCTCGGTAAAATGGAGGACGTGGCTCATGCCGGGAGAACAGTTTTGTTTGTAAGTCACAATATGAATGCTGTACAAACATTGTGTGCAAAGTCTATTTTATTATATAATGGACGCAATATTTTATACGATGACACTGATAAAGTCATTAATACTTATTTAAGTAAAATCGGTTCTAGGTATACTTGGCAATCTAAAACGCTGGATATGTCCAGTGATAAATTGAGGAAACTTTTTGTTAAGGAAGTAAAATGTTCCCAGCATAGCATAATTTCAATTGGCGATAATTTTCATATTGATGTCATTGTTGAGGCCCTTGTGCCTCAAGATGAATTGGTAAGTATTAATCTCTTTTTTAAAGCCCACGGAGAAACTGCATTTGTTGCTTGTTCAAAACAAACCCAGTTGATGAATGGGAGCTATATATTTAAATTTTTGTTTCCAGATAATTTATTTAACAATTTGAATTACCAGGTGGATCTTATGGTAGTGCAAATGTCGACCTCAATTGTTTTTCTTAAAGAGGTCTTATTACTGGATTTTATTGATGATTTGGAATTGGGATGGAAAGGAAGTTTTCCAGGATATATTAGACCTAACGTTGAGACAATAATTGAAAAAGTATGAATACATTCCATAGGGAACTTGTGAAAACGTTGAATACTAATCTATACAATTATTATATTGATAATTTCGATAGCCGTAGATTTAATAAGGGGAGTAATCGAATTAAAGATTACTTCATTAACTGGTTAACAAGATTTGGCATACAAAATCGATCCATTTCCTTAGATGGTTTAGCAGGGTTAACTGACCACCTTGATGCCTTGGCTTTGTTTTATGAAATGCTGGAGGATAAGAAGTCAAAAGAATTATTGACATTAATTTTTGCATATCGGATTCTTGGGCATCGTAAGATCAAGCTGCCCTTGAGCGATTCGAACTTTAAAATGAAAATAAATGAAATAGAGCATATTAAACAGGTTGATGATTTTATTGATCCTGGATTTAAGAATTTCCTTCTTCATAAGTATGATTTGCGTGCCTTGGGTATTCCTATTGAATTTTATTTCACCGCTATCGGAATCTGGCACGATTTCGTGGCTAAGCAATATGAATACAAAGCCGATAATAAAATTATTAAAGCAATTCAAGGGGATGTAGTATTTGACTGTGGAGGATGCTGGGCGGATACTGCATTGTATTTTTCAAATGAAATCGGAGAGAGCGGTAAGGTCTATTCTTTCGAGTTTGTAGAATCCAACATGGCCCTTTTTAAGAAAAACATTTCCTTAAACCCGAAACTATCAGAAAGAATCACTTTGATTCCGCGACCTGTATGGTCTGAGCCTGATCTTCCTTTCTATGTTATTGATAAAGGCCCCGCCAGCACGGTGTCACTCGATCCAATAAAAGATGCTGTTAGGGTCAACTCCCAAACGATCGATGCTGCTGTTAATGAATTAGATATTAATCAGGTTGATTTTATCAAAATGGATATTGAAGGAGCGGAATTAAATGCCCTGAAAGGTGCTGTTCATACGCTTAAGAAGTTTCGTCCTAAATTAGCCATCGCTCTCTACCATAACATTGCTGATTTTTACACAATACCTTTTTGGTTAAGTGAACTAGGTCTCGGATATAAATTTTATCTCGGGCATTATTCAATTCATAGCGAAGAGACCATTCTTTTTGCAGAAGTACAACGTTGATATGATCCCGGTAAATAAACCATTCTTACCTCCCCAAGACGAGTATATTAAATATCTAGAGGGTATCTGGAGCCGAAATTGGTTAACCAATAGTGGGCCTTTGGTTAATGAATTGGAGTTAAAGCTCAAGGATTATCTGAACGTTCCTTCATTGCTGTATTTAAATAATGGAACCATTGCTCTTCAAATTGCAATAAAAGCTTTAGGACTAAAAGATGAAATTATTACAACACCGTTTTCCTATGTAGCGACTACCAGCAGCATTGTTTGGGAAGGTTGTTCCCCTGTCTTTGTGGATATTGATCCATCTACATTCAATATAGATCCAGCCAGGATTGAGGCGTGTATTACCTCCAAAACCTCCGCCATACTGGCAACCCACGTATATGGAAACCCGTGTGATGTGGATGCTATTTCTCTTATCGCGAAGAAGTATAATTTAAAAGTGATTTATGACGGGGCTCATGCCTTTGGTACAACTATGCATGGCGAGAGTATTTTTAGTTTTGGTGACATAACAACCTGTAGTTTTCATGCCACAAAACTATTTCATACCGTAGAAGGTGGAGCTATAATAGCCAGAGATCCGGACGTTGTAGAACGCGTGGGTTTCATGCGCAACTTCGGTCATGACGGCTATGAAAAATTTAATGGCGTGGGAATAAATGGAAAAAGTTCGGAATTCCATGCTGCTATGGGTTTAGTAAATTTGAAATATATTGATCAAATCCTGCTTGCGAGAAAATTAGTTAGCTCCTTTTATGATAAAGGGTTAATGAATATTGGTTTGCAGAAACAGCGTATCGAGAAAAGTGTGTCCTATAATTTTGCTTATTACCCGGTGGTTTTTAACTCGGAGAGTGATCTTTTGCAAGTAGTTAATCTTTTAAATAAAAACAATATTTTTCCAAGACGCTACTTTTATCCGGTGCTGAGTGATTTACCCTATGTCTCAGGGGATACACCAATTGCAAGCGATATTTCAAAAAGAATTCTTTGCCTCCCTCTCTTTTATGACCTGATAGACGAAGATGTACATCGAATTTGTACTCTTATAAAGAAAGGGTGATGTTAAAGAAGAAATTGAATGTTCTTGTTTTTCCATGTGGTTCTGAAATTGGTCTAGAACTGCATCGTGCGCTCAGTTTTTCGGCACACGTTAATTTGGTTGGTGCCAGCAGCGTAGATGATCATGGTAGGTTTGTGTACACAAATTACATAGGGAATCTTCCTTTTTCTACCGATAATGAATTTATCCAATCCATACGTAATGTTGTTCTGGAAAACTCGATTGACTTGATCTATCCTACAATGGATAGCGTTATTGTGTCGTTGAAGGAATATGAACACGAACTTTGTCCGATAGTCAGCTCTCCATTGATCACAACCAGGATTTGCTTGTCAAAAAGACGTACGTATGAAATCCTCAGTAAAGTATTAGAAGTGCCACAAGTGCATAATCGCTCATCAGATGTGAGGGAATTTCCTGTTTTCCTGAAGCCCGATGTTGGATATGGAAGCCGGGGTGCAATCAAAGTTGACTCCCGGGATAAATTGGAACAGCACATGAATAACTTTCCCGATATTCTGATCATGGAGTATTTGCCCGGAGCGGAGTATACCGTGGATTGTTTTACGAACAGGGAAAGGAAAATATTGTTTGTTGGTCCACGGCAGCGCAAGCGAATAATGAATGGTATTAGTGTTAACACGAGTACCATGGCTGTAGTTGCCCCTGTCTTTCAGGAATTGGCAGAAAAAATAAACAATGTTCTTGAACTTCGCGGAGCCTGGTTTTTTCAGGTGAAAGAATCTGTTTCAGGGAAATTAAAATTGATGGAGGTGGCGTGCCGGCTTGGTGGATCGTCCTCCCTGTACAGAATGCAAGGTGTTAACTTTGCATTACTTAGTATTTTTGACTCGTTGGAGATGAATGTGGAGGTTATCCGTAATTCATTTCAGGTGGAACTTGACCGGTCATTAAATAATGTTTATAAAATTAATCTATCTTTTAACTATGTGTATGTGGATTTTGATGACACTCTTGTCATTGATAATTCCCTCAACATTTCCCTGCTAAGTCACTTATTTACTTTTGTCAATCAAGGAAAAAGGGTGATCCTAATCACCAAGCATCAGGGCGATATCTTTGAAAAACTAAAGGAACTACGAATACTATCGTTGTTTGATGAGATACTTCATATTGCTATGGAGGAAGATAAGGCAACTTACGTCAAGGAGCATGATGCCATTTTTATTGATGATTCTTTTCTTGAACGAAAAAATATTTTTGAGCGAAAAGGGATTCCTGTTTTTGCTCCAGATGCATTAGAATGCTTCAATTAACAAAGTAAATTATGAGTAATTCAATACAAGTAAGTCAAATGGACATTGACCATCTGGCACTGATCAGGCAATCAGTATCAGCGTTTACTAAGTCTTGTGCAGATCACTATGATAATGACGGATTAGCGTTATTGGATATAGCTCCACAGATATATGCGGGAGCACGAGAGTTTTTTCGCTCAGCTATTATCCAAACTCTTGATATTGATCCGCAATCAAAGGCCAGTTTTGTGGCCGATATTTGCGCGAATAATAGTGCCTTAATTCCATCGTCTTCGTTTGATTACATTCTGTGTACAGAAGTGCTGGAACACACCCTTCAGCCATTTGATGCTATTGAAGAAATCAGTAGATTATTGAAACCTGAAGGTCTATTATTCTTAACTGTTCCATTTAATTTCAGAATTCATGGTCCTTTGCCGGACTGTTGGCGATTTACCGAACACGGTTTGAGAGCATTGTTAAAAAATTACGATATACTTCAACTTAATGAATTGCCTACACCGGGCAGGGATTTAATGCCCATTCATTATACAGTGATAGCAAAAACTAAAAAAATGGTATGATAATAGAATCAGGATTTTCTGCTAACCTTTTTGAACTGTATAAAGATTTATTGGCCCGGCTTCGAAGGGTAAAACTTACCAGGTTACAGGAAGGT
>JANODK010000200.1:0-33184 GCA_031412655.1 Chryseolinea sp. | reverse complement strand
CCCGGGTAAGAAGTGCGCATTCCATAGCTTGGGGATTGCTTCGTCAGCATGTCCCGCTTTAAGGCGGGACGCTTCCTCGCAATAACGATACTTTTCTAGAGACTTCAGTAAAAAAATATTTCTACAGCTCTCCAATAATATCTTCCGCCAATCCAAAGGAAAGCGACATCCCTGCACCACCAAGTCCGTTGACAATTGTTACGCCTTTTTCAACTTCAACAACAAGATCAATATTACCTTTCACTTTTGGATAAACACCATGCCATCGTTCTGTAATTTTCAGATTGCCAAGGTCAACAAATGAGTTTAGGTAATTTAAGATGACTTCATTTACCTGCTCGCTGTCAAACGGCTCTACGGTTCGGCTGTAATGATGTGAATCACCAATGATGAATTCACCTGCTTCATTTTGAGCTAACAGAACATGAACACCATGATCTTTGTAGTCGAGTGATTCTGAATCATAACGTACATCTAGTTTTTGTAATGAAGGACATTTCGCAAATGCAGCATAATGACGCAGAGTAAGTCCTGCACAAAGCGTTGGTCCAAGGTTTATATTTTTATCACTGACCGCCTTCATCATTTGAAGTTTGCATTTTGAAACCGGGTGTTTATTAAAGACTTCCGGATATAACGTTTCGAAATCAGCGCCATTGCAGATGAATACTTTATCAACAGTCCAGTTCTCGCGAGTTGTTTTAATGTGTGGCAGAGAAATTTCTTTTACAACATGCCCGAACTTTAAGATCAATCCATATTTTTCCTCCAGCCACAATGGAATTCTCCGAATGGCTTCGCGCGCATAAACAGTTCCTTCGGTTTCACTCCACAGTCCACCATAAAGATTTTTATTTCGAACAGCAGGAGATTTTGCTAGTACATCACTGGAGTTTAATAAGCTGCATTGATATTCACTCTCTTTATAGAGCTCCATGAATTCCTTCAACACATCCCATTCATCCTGATGATATGCCACATGAAGTGAACCATTTTTGTTAATCCAAAATCCTGCTTGCTCAGCTACCTCTATCCAATGTTGTCTTGCGCGTAACGCACGATTAAGTCCTATGCCAGGCTCCTGACCAATCGGCCACACTAATCCAAAATTTCTTACGGATGCTCCTACAGCAAACTCATCACGTTCAAACAACACTACTCTATATCCTTTACGTAACGCCATGTAGGCGTGTGCAAGTCCAACGATACCCGCTCCTACTACAGCAATGTCAGCAGATCGATCCATACGCTATATATTATGTTGTTGTTTACTAAAATCAAAGGTTGTGTTAATCAATATCCGGAACAATGCTCACAGATTATACTTTTGTTAAGGTTGTTGTTTACACTTTTTCGTGCAACTTTAATAATTCAACTTTCAACCCAATAAATTATGTGGTCTAATTTTCATACACACAATAGCTATTGTGATGGCAAAGGAAATATCCGGGAATATGTCAGAAAAGCAGAACAGCTCAATATGATGAGCCTCGGATTCTCATCGCATGCACCTCTTCCATTTGCTAGTAAATGGTGTATGAAACCTGAAAACATGGATTCGTATCTGAATTCAATTTCAGAAGTGCAACAAGAAAATTCATCTGTTGAAATTTACAAGGGACTTGAAGTAGACTACATTCCAAATGTAATCAGTCCAGGTGATTTTAAGGATCGATTGGATTATACCGTTGGCTCGATTCATTTTGTTGAACAATTCTCTGATGGAACACGATGGGAAATCGATGGCCAACATAATTTCTTCATGGAAGGATTTGAAAAAATATTTAAGAACAATATTCAAGATACGATTGTCCGGTATTTTGAACTCACCCGTGAGATGATTTTGAAAGCACCTCCAACTATTGTTGGACATCTTGACAAAATAAAAATTCAGAATAGCTACAGCAAACTGTTTAATGAAGATGATGCATGGTACCAGCGGGAGATTAAAAAGACCATCGATCTGATTGGTGAAAGTGATTGTATCATTGAAGTGAACACACGTGGAATTTATCAAAAGAAATGCAATACTACCTATCCCAGCCCATGGGTATTGGAGTACATCCATAAAAGAAATATTCCGATCACTTTAAGTAGTGACGCTCATCATTCAGAAGATTTGATTAATGAATTTGACAATGCAGCGATCATGCTGGCAAAGATTGGATTTAAAAAATTAAGCATCTTGTACGAAGGGCGATGGAAGTCATGTTCATTCAACGCCCATGGTATTATCCTCTCCTGAACATTTTATAACACGTTGGCTTCGCCATGCTCATCCCATTTGGTTTACCCTTTATGCGTCCATTGCAGCATTCTGTTTATACACGTGCGTTTATGCCTTTCGAAAAACATTTGCCGTTGCTACCTTCGAGAGCATTGTGTATTGGGGAGTGAGTTATAAAGGTTGGCTAGTAATAGCGCAGGTACTTGGTTACGGTTTGTCAAAGTTTATTGGTATTAAAGTTATTTCAGAATTAAAAGCGCACTCCCGTTCCATTGGAATTTTACGAATGGTGTCCATTGCAGGCATTTCCTGGTTGCTGTTTGCTCTAGTTCCAGCTCCTTACAATATAGTTTTTCTCTTTATTAATGGATTGCCTCTAGGTATGGTGTGGGGTATGGTATTCGGTTATCTTGAAGGACGAAGAATGACCGAAGTGTTAGGCGCTGCGTTATCCGTGAGTTTTATTTTTTCTTCAGGCCTTTGTCGTTCGGTGGGTGGATATCTTATTCGCGACTGGAATGTTTCGGAAACATGGATGCCCTTTGTGGCAAGCTTGTTATTTATTTTACCTTTTCTGATTTTCCTTTGGCTATTGGATAAAGTTCCACCACCTTCAGCATTAGATGAAGAATTGCGCACAAAGCGTCAGTCCATGAACAAGGAAGAACGAAGAGCTTTTATTTCTACTTTCCTTCCGGGAATTATTCTCTTTGTGATAGCCTACATGCTACTCACCATCTTTCGCGACTTCAGAGATAACTACTCAGCAGAAGTATGGAAAATATTAGGCTACGGAAATTCACCAGGAATTTACACCAGAACTGAAGTTCCCGTTTCAATTTTAGTTCTGGCGATTATGGGAAGTCTGATGCTGATTAAAAATAATAAGATGGCATTGATGATCAATCACATCATCATTGCATTGGGTATGATTCTCATTGGAGTAAGTACTTTGTTATTTGAACGAGAGCTGATTGAACCCACAATCTGGTTTATATTAATTGGACTGGGTTTGTACATGGGCTATGTCCCCTTCAACAGTATTTTCTTCGATCGGTTGATTGCTACATTCAAATACACCGGCACGGTTGGATTTATTATGTACGTAGCAGACTCTTTTGGATATCTTGGGAGCGTATGTGTGATCATATTCAAAGAACTTGGTCACGCAAAACTAAGTTGGCTGAGTGTATTTATTTCTTCCGGGTATTTCATTTCAATCATTGGAACGCTACTCATCATTGGTTCAATGATTTATTTCCACATTCGTCACAAGCAATGGAAGGCAGTTAATGTCTAGCCAGAAGTTGATCTTCTTTTTTGAGGCTGTTATAAAATCCGATAATCGTGATGGCATCAGCAGAGGAATTTGGATTGAGTCTATTCTCATTCATAAACGTTGTGAGCATATTCCCTGTCTCTTCAATAAGCAAAGGATAAACCTGACTTCTGAATTTAAATAAGTCGATCAGTTGATCGTGTTGATAAATAAAATAATGATATCCATCAGCATCTGAAGGTGAATTCCCTGTCCAGGATTTTTGCTTTCTATAAATGCTGACTTCTCCCCGCAAAACGATTTCCAGTAACTGATGATGATTAAAGAGTCCTGCTTCCTTTAGCGAAATAAATTTCCGGTTGATGTTTGATTCTTCATCATAAAAATAAGCGGCATGAATTTTATGCGCGGGATACACATTGACCTTTCCGTTGTTTCGATGAAGAATCAAATCATACTCCGATTCGATTGAAATTTCTCCAACCAATACTTCCTTTGTCTTTAATACTAAGGATCCTTCGTGCCACAATACTGGCTTTGCAGAAATGAAAGTTAAGTTGATTAAGAGTAAACAAAAAAGTATGTATTGTTTCACATCATGTTAATTTTGATAACATGAATTTAACAATACCTTAATCCAAATGCAATATTATTTTATTTCTAAAATCTGAAGCAGAGACGGAATGTCTTTTATGAGATGCGTGTGTTTCTCCTTAGTCAACTCCTCTTCTGAAAATGCTCCTGTCGTTACACCAATCACTAAACCACAACCTGCAGCATTACCTTCCTGAAGATCCGAAACAGTGTCACCAACTTTGGCTACATAGCGTGCGTCTAGCACTCCGGTCAATAGCATCGCTTTGTAAATCAAATCAGGGTAGGGTCTTCCATTGGCAACTTCATCACTGGTTACGCTTGCATCTATTAAATTATTTTCTCTCCAACCAAGTCGATCCAGAAGCGGATCAACAATCTGTCGATCAAAGCCAGTATCAACAACTACTTTAAGTTTATTCTCTTTCAACTTTCTAAACGTTTCACTAACACCTTCTTTTTCTCCCACATTCGAATCCGTTTTGTAGAAATGAATCATATCCTCAACAAAGGCTTTGTGAATTTCATCGATCCATGCTGATGTGATGGGCAGTGCACCACGATAACGTTGTTCCAACAAAGTTCGAATAGCGATTGGCTTCGGTATACCCATTACCGCATTCGCATCTTCTATTGATATTGAAACATTAAAACTTTCAAGGGCCAGCTGTAATATACGGTGTACATCTTTGTTGTCTTTTACGGTTGTACCAGCAAGATCGAAAACAACAAGTTCAATGGGCTTCATAGTTTAGTAATTTCTTGCAAGGTAGGATCGTGAAATATTTTAATGACTTCGTTCACGTGAACCTTGTTTTAACTTTCTATACATGGTAAAATTAAATTTAATGATGTGGTAATACGCTGCAGTATATTTTAGATTCTTAAAGGATACATACTATGAATTCCGATCCAGTTGATACAGTGAACGAAGTTTTTGCGCTCTATAAAAAATTTGGTCATGCCGATTACATTGGTGAACCTGTTTCACAACTTGAACACATGTCACAATCCGCACAACTTGCCATGAGCGAGGGTTTTGATGATGAAGTAATATTAGCGGCCTTCTTTCACGACATCGGTCATATTTGCGTGATGAATCGTACAGGAAATAGTATGGATGGATTTGGAGTTATAAGCCATGAAAAAATTGGTGCGGGTTATTTACGTACGAAGGGATTTCCGGAGCGCGTTGCTAAACTGGTAGAGAATCATGTTCAAGCCAAACGATACCTCACCTTTAAATATCCTGATTACTATCAACAACTCAGTGAAGCCAGTCGAAGGACGTTGGAATTTCAAGGTGGAGTAATGAATGTTTCGGAAGCAGATTTTTTTGAAAACGATCCATTATTTCAAACGAGCATTCGCATGAGAAAGTGGGATGAGTTGGCAAAAGAAATGAACGTTCCTATTGTTGATCTTGAGGAATTAAAAATTGTAGCAATAAGAGTATTAAGTCGCGGCTCTAATTGATACGATTCAAATCGTTTTACCTTACTGAGTTCCATTTGTGAACCTTCGTGACCTTGGGTCTTCGTGGCAGGGTTCATGGTTCATCTCGCCACCAAGACTCGAAGAAGCCACGAAATTGATCTAATGAATCAGCATTACGTAGTGCAATAGTTAACTATAAGTAAACGCTGCTATAATTTCTAAAACACCATTTTATATTCCTGGTAAAGCCTGAGATTACCTCAATATTAAGTTTATGTTAAGTGGACCAGCATGTGAGTCGCATCCTTTAGCTTTACAGGCCTTCTTTAACAACCAAACCAATTTTATTCCTATGGCTAAAATTTCAAAAAAAGAGATTAATAACACTGTTACAGAAGCGGTTGATAATGCTCTCGAAAAATTAAAAATCTCATCTCCTTCCAGGAAGACAAAAAAGGTTTTGGGAAAAGTATCCAAAAGGGTTTCGAGCCAATTGAAGAAAGAGGTAAAGAAGCAAAATAAGAAGATTGCTAAGGCAGATAAGAAAACGAAAAAGATTGGGTCATCCAAGAAAGTAAAGACTCCTAAAACAAAAGTGAATGACGCTATATAAGTCAGTTCGTTTTATTGAATTTCCTTTGTGAACCTTCGTGACCTTGTGCCTTTGTGGCATAAATTGGTAGTTCCTTTTGCCACCAAGGCACAAGGTCACAAAGAAGCCACTAAGTTTAAGCGACAACATTAATTCATTTGTTCTATTTATAAATCATGAATCCGGATTTAAAAATACATACCCTTCGATTTAACAGAGCGCTAGAGCCCTTCAAGGTTATGTTGGTAAACCGAAGAGCGGAGTTGTCCAGCCAGGATTGGTTTCACCTTGTTAATAGAACAAAGGAAGGTATCCTGAATCAGCCTGATCAATATTTAGGAAAGGAGCTGCCGGATGCTGAAACATTATCGATAGCCGTAGACAAAATTTTTTCCGACTTTTTGAAGGTCCAAAAAGTGCAACAACCACAATAGATTTCTCGTATTCCCCTGACACAAAAATCTAGTCAGGATCTACACTCCGGGCTGCTGCAGCGCCTTTTCAATTCTACATTTCACTTGGGTACCGAAAACTAAATCTCTTCTGTTATCTTTAGTTTCATGTCGAATACCAGGAGTAATGTCAATATGTTTTCGGTTGCGATGAAGTCGATTGCCTTTGCCTGGCAAACGAATAGGAAGCTATTGATCATTTTAATTTTGCTGAACATTTTCCAGGGTTCTATTATCTATTTGCAATACACCAGCTTTTCAAACATTGTTGATGAAATCATAAAAATCAAATTAGGTACCGGTACCATCCATGATTTGATAAATACGTCAGTGATTCTCGGATTGTCATTTCTGGTGCCGTCCATCGCAGGGAATTTTGTATCGCATTTCCGCAATAAATTTCGTCTTCAGCAAGGCGTGCAGTTAGAGCTGTATAAGATCGATAAGCAAAGTGCGCTAGATATTGGCACTATCGAAAGTAATTCTTATCAAACATTATTAAGAGGAGCGCAGGAGTGGGGCAGTGGAAGTGTTTTGAATCTTCAGGATTTTATTTTCACTTCAGCAACGAGTTTTGCTGGTATCATTACCTCCATCGGAATTTTATTTTCACTCAGCGGATGGCTTGTGTTGTTCGCTGCATTAGCAGCAGCTCCCGTTTACTTTTTTTATAAAAAGTTTAGCATGGAAGTTTTTCGCATCCGTTACCTGTCGCTGGATGACCATCGCATTATCGGTAATCGGATATCACACTTCGAAGAACTTGAAAAAGCCGTAGACGTTATTTTGTTAACGTTGAAGTCATGGTTCAAAGAACAGATCAGAGATCGTAAAGTTTCATTTAATAAAAAGATCATCGCGGCCGAACAGAAGAAAGCGATCTCCTATGGATTTTTAAGTTTATGGTATTTGCTTTTTCTTTTTGCCGCCATTGCCCTTATGACAAAGGAGGCATTGGCAGGAACAATAGCGGTTGGCGGACTTCTGTTGGCCTTCAATACATACACCCGTTTTTATCAAACCGTTAATGGCTATGTAGAATCCATTTCGTTCAGTGAAGAAGCGGCACGCTATGCAGCGCGGTGGTTTGAATTGTTTGATCTCTCACCCAAGATTGCATCAAAAAATAATGCCGAGCGCATAACGTTTAAAGATCCTCCGTTGATTGAGTTCAAAGATGTTTCATTCCGATATCCTGGTGATACAGCTGAAAACCCTTTCGTGTTGCAGAGTCTTAACTTTTCAATAAAGCCCGGTGAAAAGATTGCTATTGTAGGTGTTAATGGCTCCGGGAAAACAACGCTTATCAAACTTCTATGTCGGATTTATGATCCAACCGAAGGAAGTATTCTCATCAATGGAATCAACTTAAAAGATATTCATCTTGAAGATTGGCAAAGTGCTATTGGTGTTCTCTTTCAGAATTTTCCGGAATACAATCTTACAATCCGCCAATCGATAGGTGTGGGTCGGATTGCCAATACTGTGGAAGAAGAAAAATTAAAACAAGCAGCCTTCTATTCGGGTGCAGATGAATTCATTGCTGAATTTCCTTCTACCTATGACCAACTCATCTGGAAGGAATTTAAAGACGGAACCGATTTATCAAAAGGCCAGCATCAACGACTTGCTGTAGCACGAATGTTTTACCGTGATGCACCCATCACTATTTTGGATGAACCCACAGCTTCGATTGATGCAGTGACCGAAGAGAAAATATTTACCACACTTGAAACGAATAGAATAGGGAAGACTGTCATTCTGATTACGCATCGTTTCAGTACTGTTAAAAACGCAGATAAGACATTGATGCTGGAACGCGGAAAAATAATTGAGCAAGGATCACACAAGGAGCTCATGCAGATTAAGGGTAAGTATGCTGAACTGTATATTATGCAGGCAAAGCGTTATCTGGAAAGCCATGATGATCAAAAGAAATAAAAACCCTTGATTTATTTGTTAGAGTCTCTCAGCTCGAAACTGAGGCGAAAACACATGGCAGTGCCTCATATCTTTTCAAATCTTTATACCGTATTCGTAAAATTTTTATACATCAAAGTTTACATTTGACTTTTGATTTAGGTTTGAAGTGCTAAAACTGTGCTTGGAAGGGAAATAGATAAGTTAAGAATCGGTCACAGTGGATTCATTGACTACAAAGGAAGAGGAATAAGATTATAGGTTAATAAATCAGCATGGAGTCAACAGGGAATGCGCATCAACACAAGCTATCTACAGCCGGAGTATTAGTTGCGCTGGGAATCATTTACGGTGATATTGGAACTTCTCCTATTTACACGTTAAAATTCATTATAGGCGATAAAGCCATATCGCAAGATTTAGTATTGGGTGGTTTGTCGTGCATCTTCTGGACACTTACCTTGATTACGACAATCAAGTATATTTATCTGGCACTTAATGCTGACAATAAAGGTGAAGGCGGAATTTTTGCGCTCTACGCTCTCGTTAGGAGATATAAAGGTCGTTGGGTTATCTACCCTGCTATCATTGGTTGTTGTACACTCGTAGCTGATGGATTCATAACTCCTGCCATTAGTGTTTCTTCTGCTGTAGAAGGTATACGATTAATCTATGCTGAGATACCCACCACTGGCATCGTGGTTGTGATCTTATTTTTTCTCTTCATTTTTCAGCAGTTTGGATCTTCGGTTGTCGGAAGAACGTTTGGGCCCATTATGCTCATCTGGTTTCTGATGTTGGCTGTACTTGGAGCTCATGCATTGTTTCAAAACCCTATTGTTTTAAAAGCACTTAATCCTGCTTATGCTTTCAATCTCATTATTCATTACCCAAATGGATTTTTGCTTTTGGGTGCTGTGTTCTTGTGTACTACTGGTGCTGAAGCTTTGTATTCTGACTTGGGTCATTGTGGTAAAGGCAACATTAGAATTAGCTGGGGATTTGTAAAAGTTTGTTTACTGCTTAATTATTTCGGACAAGGTGCATGGCTTCTAACACAAGAAGGCAAACAGCTCGGAGAACTTATCCCTTTTTATGCCATCATGCCGGAACAGTTCCTATTCATTGGAATTATCATTGCGACCATGGCAACCGTGATAGCCAGTCAGGCATTAATTTCCGGAACCTTTAGTTTGATTAACGAGGCGATGAAGTTAAAGCTTTGGCCTGCCTCACGAGTTCGCTATCCAAGCGAGTCAATGGGTCAAATGTACATTCCTGCGATGAACTGGATATTAATGTTGGGAAGCATTTTAGTCGTGATCATTTTCAAAGAATCTTCAGCAATGGAAGGTGCCTATGGTCTCGCCATTACCGTGAACATGCTCATGACAACTTCATTGCTTGTTTACTATTTCACCACTGTAAAAAAATCCACCTATCGATCTGTTTTACTGGCAACAGTATTCTTCACACTAGAAGGAATGTTTCTCGTGTCGAACCTTCATAAGTTTGAACATGGTGGTTGGTTTACTTTCCTAATAGCATTTATTCTTTTCATTGTCATGTTTGTTTTGCTAAAGGCGAGAGACCTCAGGCAACGACATACAGAGTTTGTGGATCTAAAGCATTACGAATCCATGCTAAAGGATTTGCAGAATGACACATCAATTCCTAAGGAAGCATCCAACCTTGTGTATCTGGCTGTAGCTGATAGTCGCAGGTACATAGACGCTAATATTGTCTACTCTATCTTCAAAAAGAGACCGAAGCGAGCGGATGTATATTGGTTTGTCCATGTTGAAACAGTAGACAATCCTTTCACGAGTAAATACCGTGTAGACACCATCATTCCTAAGAAAGCATTCTTTATTAGTATAAAGCTTGGATTTAAAACTCCACACCGGGTCAATGCTCTATTCAACAATATTATTCATGAGATGGCTGATGCAGGCGAAATAGATTTAATAAGTCCTTATCCTTCGCTGCATAAGTACAGTATGATGGCTGATTTCAAATTCATCTCACTTCATTCATGGGCATCCGCTGATAGTGTAGTATCAAGTTTTGAAACTCTAATTATTACGGGATATCGGTTAATCAAATCAATAAGCTTATCAACAGAGGAGATGTACGGCTTGGAGGCTGCCAATATCGAAATTGAAAAAGTACCTATACAGGTAGGTCCTAATGCAAAAGTCAAAATAAAACGAGAGCGTTTGGAATAAGCTAGGCTTGCGGCAACGTAAAAGAAAAATTACTTCCGTTTCCGGGTGAACTTTCAACATGAATTTTACCTCCCTGTGCTTCAATAAACTCTTTTGATATTGCCAGACCAAGGCCTGTTCCGGATGGCGTTCCTGGCACTTGGAAAAACTTTTCGAATATCCTGTTTAGATACTTTGCTTCAATTCCAGGCCCGTAATCTTTAACGTTGAATCTTATATTCTGATTTGATTGTTCACACGTTACAATTACTTTTTCGTTCTCAGGGCTGTAACGAATGGCGTTGGTAAGCAGGTTGACAAGCACCCACGCAGTTTTGTCAACATCCGCAAGAAGTTTGATTGAACTTGATGGAGTATGAACTTCAATCTTAACGTGTTTTCTTTCGGCATGAAATTTCACAGCTTCCATTGCCGGTAATACAACATCATTAATGTCGGTATTCCGAATATCAAGTTTAATGTTACCCGTTTCTACCTGAGAAAGATCCAATAACTCGTTGGTGATTTTTGAGAGCCTCAACACTTCTTCATCGAGTGTTTGAATAATATTTTGCTGTTCCTCATTTAATGTGCCTACTCTTTTATCCTGCAAAAGTTTGGTACACATTTGAAGCGAGGCAATTGGAGTTTTCAATTCATGGGAAATGGTGGCCATAAAATTGGTCTTGGCAAGGTCAAGCTCTTTGTAAGAGGTAATGTTCTTGAGAAGTATTACGTGCCCGATTTTAACAATTTCCTTTTCACCGGTAGGGGCATAGGTAATCGTGATAATCTCTTTGGAGAAGTAGTTTTCTTTTCCGGTTACCACAGCCTTGATCAGCGCAGGTGCTTCGCTGCTATCCTGTTGACGAATCAGATTTCTGAACAAATCATTATTAACAGCAACATCCGGGGCATAACGATCCAGCACATCCAGTCGGGTAAGGTTGAGTAAGCTCAACGCCTGATCATTTGCGAACACAACTTTGTTATGCTCATCCAATCCAATAACCGGATCAGTCATTCGATTTATGATTGTTTCGATTCTTTTTTTCTCAAATAGAATCTTGGCCAGATTGCTGTGTTCATACTCATCCAGTTTTTCGGCCATTAAATTAAACGCTATCGCCAGTTCTTCAAATTCATCTTTGCGATCAAAGTGAAGTCTTTCTTCGTACTCCTTATTGGCAATTGATTTTATACTCTGAGTAAGCTGTATAATAGGGTTAGCAACATAGCCCGGAAAATTGACTATAAAAGTGAATGTGCAGAGAATACAAATTGTGCCGATGATGATTAAGTACGAGGAAGCATTACTTGCCCTTTCCTGCGTTACTTCATTTTTTCTAATAATGGCTTGCATGTTTAATTCCTGAATGGCCAGTGATATACTTCGTATTTGAACAATGTCATCATCGTTAATTCCAGTATTTTTTAATCTTTCGAATGCTGCTCTTAATGCGTGGGTAAGTTCACGCTCTCCAAGTTCTGTTACATTGTCTTCCTCGAGGCGCAGATTTTTCTCGATTGCCTGAATTGATTTGAGTGAATCATTTTTCAAACTGTCGCAATTTTCGATGATGCGTTTTGTGTACTCCAGTGTCTCGTAGTTGTCCACTAAAATATTCTTAGAATCACCCGATATTGCTGTCAGGTAATATAATCCCAAGCCACCCATAACAACAATAATGGAGAACAGGAACACTACTCCCAGCGTCACTTTTGTTTTTATTTTCATGTGTTAATATTTTTTTGATAGAGGTCACATGCCTGCCTGGCGGCAGACTGGGAATTCGCCAACAGATTAATATGCCTTTGCGTACGATTTCCTGGATGCTCATTTCATGATAGTATTACCAAGTCGATATCTGAGCCGTCAATTTTTTTCAATAATCTGCTGAACGAACTGGTCTTGATTATAAGCTGCCATAAACGTATGTGCGGGAGCCCGATGCAAATTGTAGTAATCTGTTTTTCGTCTGCTACTTTTACAATGGAAGCTGGAATATTGTTGCTTTTTATTTGAATAACTTCTGCACCCATTTCGGTTGCCATTTTAAAATTATTTATTAGGTGACGCTGAACCGATAATTTAATCCGGTTAGCATCTTCACTGCGCGTTTGAACATACAGAACGTACCATTTTGAATTATAATAGCTGGCAAGCCTCGCGGTTTTACGAATGAGCATTTTTGCCTTATCCGGATTGCTGCTGATGCACGCGAGAAACCGTTCATGGCGCAGACGGGTATTTATTGTAACTTCATTATCAACCTTTCTTTCAACCTGAGAAGCAACCTCTTTCAAAGCAAGCTCCCGAAGCTGAAGAATTTTACCTGCCTGGAAAAAATTACGAAGCGCAGTTTCTACTTTTGATTGGTCATATATTTTTCCCTCTTTCAAACGTGCAATCAACTCATCAGCGGTCAGGTCAATATTAACAACTTCATCCGCCATTTGTAACAGTTTATCGGGAATGCGTTCGCTCACCTGAATACCGGTAATAGTGTATACTTCTTCATTGATGCTTTCAATGTGTTGTATGTTGACGGCACTGATCACATTAATTCCGGCATCCAGTATTTCAATTACATCCTGCCAGCGTTTTTCATTTTTACTACCCGGAATGTTTGTGTGCGCCAGTTCATCCACGATAACAACTTCAGGATGGAAATTAATAATGGTTTGAAGATCCATTTCTTCAAGCTCTTTTCCTTTGTAGAACGATTTCTTTCTTGGGATTATCGGCAACCCTTCAATTAGCGCTTCTGTTTCTTTCCTTTTATGGGTCTCAATAAATCCAATCTTAATATCGATACCGTTTTTAAGAATGCTATGGGCTTCCTGTAACATGCGGTAAGACTTACCAACACCGGCACTCATGCCAATGTAGATCTTAAATTTACCCCGCTTTGATTTTCGGATCAAGTTAAGGAAATGTTCAACCGATTGTTCTTTGTCGCTCATTGGATGGTGAGAATTTGAGACTCATCTTTTCAACTCGTTAAAAACTGATGGCCAAAGAAGTTCCAATAAATGTATTGGTATTCACTGCTTCATCATTTTTTGTAAAGACATTATCTTTACTCGTAAAGTTTCGTATTTCTGCTCTCCAAAGTACGTTGGAAGTTACACTATAATCAATATTCATTGAAGCACCTGTGGTCTTAAATCCATTGCTTGTTCCCGTAGCGATGATAATACCATGTTCATCTGAATAGTATTCTCCCCGAATGGCAAGTGCTAGTCTATCGGTCACACTATAACGCAAAATAACGACTGGCGAATACCAGGAATTCTTATCGGAAGTTTCTGAAGTTTTATCCTCAACACCGTAATCCATTCCGACCGTTAGCCCAATTTTTTTATTCAATTGGAAGATTCCATAGAAGTTGTGAAAGTAACGCATTTGTCTTGCACTATCAGGCTTATCTGTACCGATAAAAGTGCTGCTATTTAATGTTACCGATGAACTGGGTTTGTATGTGATCTGGGTTCCGAAAGAAGGAAGAGAATTTCCTTCCACGCGTTGTATCCGTTGCCATCCGTTTAAAAAAAGTCCTGATACAAACCATTTTCCATCATCGGTTGTGTAAGAAATTTTCGCACCGGCTTCGTAGTATGGAGTATTGTCGGCTAAAATACTTCTTGTTAAGTTCCAGCAATCTTTTCCGATAGCACTTTCAAATCCGATATGCGAGCCAAATATTCCTGCATCAATCCAAATGTTTTTGGTAGAGGAAAGTTTTACTCCTGCATTCGCTTCATAAATATTCTTGAGGACACCAGGTTCTGCAGCTAAGTTGGCATTGGCATAAGTACCTGTCATAACAGCAAGATTTGCGCGAACGTTATCGGTATTATAGGAGCCCCGAATAAATCCTATGTTTAGATTTACTTCATTGTGGCGATTGAAAGAATAGATAAATCCCGGACGTGTGTTGTTTTCAGGTTTATTAAAATCATACACATAATAAGTTTCAAGATAACCACTCACGGTAAATGGTGATGGCTTGTCTTCGTTCTGGGCATAGGTAAACTGTGCAACAACAATTGCAATCAATATTAGAATGTACTTTTTCATTTTCTGTCTGGTTGTAAAAATTTGATTCGTTTTAAAATTGTCAACTGGCGTGTGCATTTCAAGTTGTCGCTTTGGACTAAAGTCCATTTAAAGAGTAGTTCAATAACCACGCACTTAAGTGCATGGTTATTCCGCATAAAATTTGAGTGGGCTTTAGCCCTGCGAAAATTTGTAATGCACCCCAACGGGCGTCTAACCCATAACAATTAAGTTTTTTATAATATTACTTCAATTGATCCAGTGCGATATTCAACTTGAGAACATTTACTTTTTCAGTTCCGAATACTCCCAACAATGGAGCATCCGTAAACTCATCTACCAATGTTTTAAGATTTGCGCTATCCAGATTTCTGGTTTTCGCAATCCTTGCGATTTGAATATGCGCAGCAGCCGGGCTAATGTGTGGATCGAGTCCACTACCCGAGGCTGTAACTAATTCGACTGGGATTTGTGATTTTTGCATGCCCGGATTGTGTACTAAAAAAGTATCGATCCGCGCCTGAACTAATTGAAGGTAATCTGGATTAGAAGGACCTTTGTTTGAACCAGCGGAACCAGCAGCATTGTAATCTACAGCAGATGGTCTTGACCAAAAATATTTATCGTCTGTAAAAGACTGACCAACATTCGCGAAGCCAACAAGCTTACCATTAATGGTCACCACTTCACCTTTACCTTGGTTCGGTGCTGCAAAAAAGGCAACTCCCCAAATTATGGTGCTATAAACAACTACAAAAAACACAATGCAAAGCAGTGTGAGTTTTAGTGCAGGTAATAAATTCGTTTTCATTTTTCTTTAGTTAAATAAATAGTGTAACCACCATGTCAATTAGTTTAATACCGATAAACGGTATTACGATGCCGCCTAATCCGTAGATAAAAAGATTTCTTCTTAACAACGCACTGGCACCAATCGGTTTATAACTCACACCTTTCAGCGCCAGTGGAATCAACGCAGGTATTATGAGTGCGTTGAATATAACAGCCGAAAGGATAGCGCTCTCAGGACTTTGCAATCGCATAATATTGAGACCTTGTAAAGCGGGAATTGCTGTAATAAATAATGCTGGAACAATGGCGAAGTATTTTGCCACATCGTTTGCTATGGAAAAGGTTGTTAACGTACCGCGTGTCATCAGCAACTGTTTTCCTATCTCAACAATTTCAATCAATTTGGTTGGATCATTATCTAAGTCCACCATGTTACCAGCTTCTTTAGCAGCTTGCGTTCCACTGTTCATTGCAACACCCACATCGGCTTGGGCAAGCGCAGGAGCATCGTTAGTACCATCGCCCATCATGGCTACCAGTTTACCACCTTGTTGTTCTTTGCGGATGTATTCCATTTTATCTTCTGGTTTTGCCTCCGCTATGTAGTCGTCAACGCCAGCTTTTTCTGCAATGTATTTTGCCGTTAGTGGATTATCTCCTGTCACCATTACGGTCTTTACACCCATCTTACGCAAGCGTTCAAAACGTTCGGTAATACCCGGTTTAATAATGTCTTGCAGTTCAATCACGCCAAGTGCCTTACCGTTTTCGGAAACGACCAACGGTGTTCCACCATTTTCGGAAATTTTCTTTACTGCTGCTTCTGCAGGAAAAGAATTTCCTTCCGCTAAAACTAATTTCTTGATGGCATCGAATGCACCCTTGCGAATTTTTCTTCCATCGGGAAGATCAACACCTGAGCTGCGAGTTTCAGCAGAGAACTTAATGACACGCACGCCTGGAGTTCCAAAATTTTCTTTGCCTAATGTAGAAGGATGTTTGTATCCTTTGATAGCAGCCAATTCTACAATCGATTTTCCTTCTGGAGTAGGATCTGATAAAGAGGCAATGGTTGCACTTTCTATAAATTTGTTTTCATCTGTTCCGTGAACGGGAAAGAAACTGGTCGCTTTTCTGTTCCCTATTGTAATCGTTCCAGTTTTATCGAGCAGCAATACATCAAGGTCTCCAGCAGTTTCCACTGCCTTGCCCGATTTCGTAATGACATTGGCGCGCAGCGCTCTGTCCATCCCAGCAATACCAATTGCAGAAAGCAAGCCACCAATGGTAGTGGGGATAAGACAAACAAAAAGAGAAATGAGTGCAGCAATTGAAATGGTTGCTCCTGCATAATTAGCAAATGGCGGGAGTGTAATGCAGACAATAACAAACACCAGGGTAAAGCCCGCCAGCAGAATGGTAAGTGCAATTTCATTAGGCGTTTTTTGACGACTTGCTCCTTCAACCAATGCAATCATTTTATCGAGAAAGCTTTCACCCGGTTGAGTGGTGACAACCACTTTAATTTTGTCAGAGAGCACTTTCGTACCACCCGTAACGCTTGACTTATCACCACCTGACTCGCGTATTACAGGAGCAGATTCACCCGTTATTGCACTTTCATCGATGGTAGCAATACCTTCTATAATTTCACCGTCAGTAGGAATAAGGTCATTTGCTTCGCAGATGAATACATCTCCTTTTTTAAGTTGAGATGAAGAAATCTGTACGATCTTACCGTCTTCTTTTAAAACTTTGGCGGGAGTTTCTTCACGCGTTTTGCGTAAGCTATCCGCTTGTGCTTTTCCACGCGCTTCGGCAAGGGCTTCAGCAAAATTGGCAAATAGCAAGGTGAGCAACAGAATAATAAAAACGGTAAGGTTGTAACCAAATGATCCTTGAGAAGCATTGCTGAGAGAATAGATCGTTACGATCAGCATCACTACAGTACAAATCTCTACCACAAACATCACCGGATTTCGAAATAAAATTTTTGGATTCAGTTTAACAAACGACTGACCGAGGGCGTCATTTACAAGTTGTTTTTGAAACAAGGATGTATTTTGAGTTTTCATAATTTCTATGGAAGTAATACGTATTAATAAATACTAAAATATTCTGCGATCGGACCAAGCGCGAGTGCCGGGAAGAAGCTTAACAAGGCCAGAATAATGATCACAGCGAATACCATGACACCAAAGGTGGCTGTATCCGTTTTTAATGTTCCTGCACTTTCGGGGATGTACTTTTTATTGGCCAATATTCCTGCAATAGCAACTGGGCCTATAATGGGTAAGAATCGGCTTAGCAAAAGAATAAAGCCAGTCGTTATATTCCAGAAAGGATTATTGTCACCAAGTCCCTCAAAGCCCGAACCGTTGTTGGCAGCGGATGAAGTGTATTCATAGAGCATTTCAGAAAATCCGTGGAAGCCTGGATTATTCAACCATCCCACGGATGGATCTTTTGTGAATACATAAGAAGAAAGTGCCGTGCCTGCTAGTATTAACAGCGGATGCAACAACGCAATGATCATCGCTATCTTCATTTCTTTTCCTTCTATTTTTTTACCCATGAACTCCGGGGTTCTTCCTACCATTAAACCAGAGATGAAGACTGCTATGATGATGAAGACGTAGAAGTTTAATATCCCAACACCACAACCACCATAAAACGCATTGGTCATCATCGCCAGCATTTGCGTAAGGCCTGATAAAGGCATGGAACTATCGTGCATGGCGTTTACAGATCCCGTTGATATCACTGTAGTCGCAATACTCCAATATGCAGATGCAGCACTGCCAAAGCGAACTTCTTTGCCTTCCATGGCTCCGGCACTCACATCAATACCCATCTTTGCAATGGCAGGGTTGCCTTGCATTTCATAATACACGGTTGGGATGACTAACAGTAAAAAACCGACAGTCATTACGCCAAAGATCATCCACGCTAATTTTTTTCGTTTCAGATAATAACCCAGTGCAAAAATCATTGCCATAGGAATGATGACCTGTGCGATCATTTCTAAAATGTTGGTGAAATAATTTGGGTTTTCCAGTGGGTGTGCAGAGTTGGCACCAAAATATCCTCCTCCATTTGTACCCACGTGTTTAATCGCAATGAGTGCAGCGGCTGGACCTCTTGAAACCTCCACAGTATCACCTTGTAATGTGGTGATGGTTTCCTTACCCTCTATGTTCATGGGTGTTCCATTAATCGCCAGAAGGATGGCAACAATGATAGAGAGCGGTAGAAGAATGCGTGTATTCGATTTTACAAAGTAATTATAAAAATTTCCGAGCTTGTCTGTTGTACGTTCTTTCAAAGCATTGAACACCACTGCCAACGCAGCTAAACCTGTTGCTGCCGAAACAAAATGCAAAAACATAAAACAGAAAATCTGTGATAAATAAGTAGCTCCTGTTTCTCCTGAATAATGCTGCAGATTGCAATTCACCAAAAAGCTAATGGCCGTGTTAAAAGCCAGATCAGGTGTCATGCTGGGATTACCGTCAGGATTCCAGGGCAGCCAACCTTGATTCATTAAAATAAACATGGCCAAGGCAAACCAAATTAAATTGATGGTAAGTAATGCCACCAAATTTTGTTTCCAGTCTAGTTCCTGTTCAGGTTTAATACCGCTTGCCTTAAAAAATAATTTTTCAATCGGATTAAAGATTGGATCAAGCAGGGTGCGCTCACCCGCATAAACTTTGGCGATGTATTTACCGAAGGGCACAGCCAACGCTACCGTAAGAGCAAACGTGGCAATAATTCCAAATAATTCTGAATTCATTTGTAATTCGATTTACAGGTTAAAATTTTTCAGGTTTGAGCAATACATAAATCATGTAGACAAACACACATAATGCGAGGATGAATAGTGCTATCATATCGGTTAAATTTTTTCGAAGTAGTCAATTGATTTAAAGAATAGCCCAAAACATAACACCGTTGAGATTATTAAAATGAATGTTATCATAGTATTTAGATTTGTGTTTTAGATTGTATTCTATTCGTTGCTGTAAAGTTTGCGTAGGTCTTATAAAGGATATCTTATTGTTCGCTTAATTGCCTGAAGCAAATCATTTTAGTTCCTGATTTTACCCAGCTTACATTCCACTTGAGTAATGTTGACGAGCATATTCAAGTCTCAATTCTTTAGGCATAAAAGGTTCAATCCATCTGCGGGCACCGTCTTGATTGTCTAATGCATGCGCAAGCGTATAGAGATAAATATTCACGATACCGTTCTTTACGGTCTCATTCCCTTCTTTGAAGAGTTTGAGTGCTACCTTCAGAAATTGTTCGAGCTTTTTAAATTTCCCTTCCTCACATAGTCTCAAGGAAACTTGAGCGAAGGATTGCATGGACTTGTAAAACTGTTTGGTGTGATGAGGATCGTTTTCGCCAGAAGGAACTTCGCCATCCAGCATAACAATGGCTATTCTCTCTTTAATCATATCGTTTTTCATTTTAGTGATTAGCCTATGACCAATTATGTGCTAAAAGCAAGAGCTAGCTGAAAATCAATCGATTAGATAAAATGGATTGATTGAAACCCTTCGGAATCCGAAGGGTGGTTTCTGATTCCGAAAATTCAAATGCTAAAAAGCGCCATTATCATAGATTGCTGTGTTGGTACACTTGTTGCCAATGGGCGTGCCGTATCAATAAACATACATTTCTTATGAGTACACCTTTAGTTTTCATTATGGGGTTAGTCGTTTTAATTCTTTCAGGTTTTCGCATTGCTCAGGAATATGAACGAGCATTAGTCTTTCGACTTGGAAGATTTAAAGGATTGAGAGGACCTGGTCTATTCTGGATCATACCCATTTTTGAAAGACAACAACTCGTTGACATCAGAACCAGAACCGTTGATCTCGAACGTCAGGAAACCATTACAAAAGATAGCGTTACCATCAAGGTAAATGCGGTGTTATGGTTCAAAGTAATTGACTCTTCCAGTGCGATCATTAAAGTCGCCAACTTTCAGCAGGCCGTTTATCAGTTTGCTGTAACAACACTACGAAATATTATTGGTCAACATTTGCTGGATGAAGTTTTGAAAGAAAGAGAAAAGATTAACAAATCACTTCAACAAATAGTGGATGCGGCAACTGAGCACTGGGGTATTAAAATTGAAATGGTAGAAATGAAAGATGTTGAAATTCCGGAATCCATGCAACGCGCTATGGCAAGAGAAGCAGAAGCCATTCGCGAAAAACGTGCGAGAATAATAAAAGCAGAGGCTGAATATGAAGCATCCGAGAAGCTGGCGCTTTCCGCAAAACAAATGCAGGATAATCCGATATCACTCGAATTGAGAAGAATGCAGATGCTTTCGGAAATTGGTATTGACAACAATACCACAACTGTTATTCTGATGCCATCCGAGTTTCAAAATGCTGCGAAGAGCTTTACGGATTTTGTTAATCAATCTAAAAAATAACCTATCTAAATGAGATGGCAGCACATAGTTGCCATCTCAAATATTATAGTCCTTAATTTTTTGGTAAAGTGTAGTCAAGCCGATACCAAGCAATTTCGCAGCTTGGGTTTTGTTTCCGTCAACATGAGCAAGTACTTTTTTAATATGCTTCTTTTCAACTTGTGCAAGGTCAAAATGATTAGCATCATCATTTACACTAAAGTCTGATGGAAGGAGCGAGGCATTTAATTCTTTGTCTGCAAGAATGACACTTCTCTCAATCACATTTTTTAGCTCCCTGATATTCCCCTTCCATGGATGATTTTTTAAAGCAACTAAAAAATCTTTGTTTAGGTGCGGGGCAGGTTTATTGGTCTTTAGTGAAAACTGTTTGATGAAGTGATCTGCAAAAACAGGTATGTCATCTTTTCTTTCACGCAAGGAAGGAAGCGAGATTGAAAAGACAGAAAGGCGATAATATAGATCGCTTCTGAAATGCCCTGATTCAGATTCCAATTCCAGATTCTTATTTGTTGCTGCGAGGAATCTAACGTTTACATGTCTTGCTTTACTTTCGCCAACGCGGTAAAATTCTCCAGTCTCAATTACGCGCAGGAGCTTGGCTTGCAATTCAATATTCATTTCACCGATCTCATCAAGAAACAAAGTTCCTTCGTGTGCTTCTTCCAAGTAGCCCGTCTGCGCTTTACTCGCTCCTGTATAAGCTCCCTCTGTATGTCCGAACAATTCGTTCTCTAAAAGATCTTTTGGAAATGCGCTACAGTTCAACGCCACAAAGGACTTAGCCTTTCTCGGACTTTCGTAATGAATAGCTTGGGCAAAAACTTCTTTACCAGTACCAGTCTCACCTAAAAGCAAAACGTTCGTATCCGTAGAAGCAACTTTACTGGCAAGTTCAATGCATTGTTTAAGTGCTTTATTTTCTCCAATAATTTTATTGAAGCCAAACTTTTCTGAAAGCTTAGATTCGAGGCTCAGAACCTTTTGTTGCAAAAATGCTTTCTCTGTTGCTTTGCTTAAGAGCGGAATAATTTTCTCCTGGTGTTCGCCTTTTGTAAGGTAATCGAATGCACCATTTTTAATTGCCCTCACGCCATCCTGAATTGTTCCGAAGGCGGTAAGAACAATCACTTCAACCTCCGGATATTCTTTTTTAATTCTAGCCGTAAGATCCACTCCGTTCCCATCGGGTAGCTTAACATCTGAGATTACAACTTGAACCGATTCTTTGGTCAACACTTTCAGCCCCTCTTTGACAGTTGCTGCCTGGATGACCGAATAACCTTCCAACTCGACAACACGCGCCAAAAGTTTCCGAAGATTTTCTTCGTCATCAATAATAAGTACCGATGATTTCATAGGAGATCGCTGAAGCGTCAAATTTACATATTTCAGGTTCATGCACACTTCTCTTTAGAGGTAAGAAGTAAGTAAATTAGAGTTGGAAGTGAAACGAGTAATTCAGCATTAGAAAGCCTATGCGAAAATTATCTTCATTCTGTTGTTAATTCAGATTCATCTTCCAAACTTCGTATCAAACAAATCTTAAAGCCATGGTATTTAAAAATGCAATTAGTTGGTTTGAGATACCAACAACCAACTTAGACCGAGCTCAAAAATTTTACGAAACGATTTTAGATGTAAAGCTGACAGCTCTGGATACACCCAATATTAAGATGCGCATGTTTCCGCTGGAAGACATGATGGGAGTTGGTGGTGCACTGGTTTATAGTGTTGGTTTTTATACACCATCCTTAACGGAAGGTCCACTCATTTACCTCAATGGTAATCCAGATGTTCAAACGATTCTAGATAGAGTAGAAAAAGCAGGTGGAAAAATTCAGGTTCCCAAAACTCAAATCTCGCCAGAGTATGGATACATGGCGGTGATCAACGACACAGAAGGAAATCGGATTGCGTTTCATTCTATTCCTCAGTAAGTTTTCATCGATTGATCCATGTCGTTGCCAGGATCAACAAAACTCAGAATAAAATAAGAAAGCGCTCACTTTAGGATTCAGTATAAGTGATTCTAAGATGAGCGCTTCTTTTTTGAAAAAACAAATCAGTTGTTAATCACTTAAACTAATTGAGCATCAGAAGTAATGGCAACTTTAAGTGCTTTTGAAATGATACAACCCTGCTCAGCGCCCTTTACAAGTTCTGTAAATTGTTGTGCTGTAATGTTTGGAACTGTTCCTTTAACGGAGAGGTGAACGCCTGTAATATCCAGACCTTCTAACGTTACGGTTGCAACTGTGTCGAGAGAAGTAGCGGTGAAACCAGCCTGGCTTACGCCCAAACCTAATGCCATGGTAAAGCAACCTGCATGAGCAGCCGCCAGGAGTTCTTCAGGATTTGTTCCGGCTCCATCTTCAAATCGGGTCTTGAAGGAATATTGTGTTTTGTTCAGGATAGTACTTTGTGTAGAGATATTTCCTTTTCCGGTTTTTAAATCTCCTTCCCAATGTGCCGAGGCTGTGCGTTTCATAGTTTGGTTTTTTAGTTGTTTGAATAGTTAGTAACATGAAATCCTGAAAATGGTTTCTTTTTATAAAGATAATGTTTGAGCCGTATTTAATTTCAATTTTTATAGTGATCATCCTATTTCCGGATAATTGATTCATCTGGATGGTCTATTGTCACAATTTGAATTAAAAATCAAACGAACTTTTAAACAATTATTGAACCCTCCTGTTCTATTGAAAAGAAACAACAGAAATCATGATTCAAAAAATAGGCATTCCTGCAATAGTTATATTATTGTTATCAAGTTGTGCGGTACATTTTGGTGTCATGGAAAGTAGCGTATCACTTAATCAGGCAAATTTTAAGGTTGTTCAATCAGCATCGGGTTCAGCACAAACAAAAGTAGTTTTTGGTATAGGAGGTTTGAAGCAAGAAGCATTGGTGGCAGAAGCCAAAAAGGAGCTGATCAAAAAAGCAAACCTTACGGAAGGCCAGGTACTTGCTAATCTGACGATGGATTATAAAACCACCTTCTATCCATCTTACATTCCTGTTGTTATGATTCAAAAAGTAACAATCACTGCGGATATTATTGAGTTTACAAAATAAAGACAATCAGTAAATGTTAATACCAGTAGCATTTTACCTTTAGAGATTCTTTCTTCCAGTCTTCAACTTTACGCGGGTTTCGCGCACGGCAATATCGGGCAGGGTCGAACTATTTTCTTTTAGGTATGACTCTACCTTTTTGCGATGATGTTTAATCAACGTCCGCAACACCCATGAGATGGCTTTGGTGATCAAAATATCTTTTTCACTTTTTAGTACCTCTATATTCTGTATCGCACAATCAGCAAGTCGTTTGTCTGAATGAGTTCGAAGGGGTGAACATAAACAAACGATAGAAGCTCTGCGCTTATGAATATTTCTGCTCACAGCAAACCTCAAAAGTATCGGCTCCCAACTTTCCCATTGATTGATGATTTCGGTGGATGTGTATTTACCTGTACATAGCGTATCCACCTCGGCCCAGCCCTCCAGTTCGTTTAACCATCCGTCAAAGAGCTTGGGATTAAATTGGCGTTGCTCCTTAGTGGCATAGTCCAATAAAATACCGGCCATGCATTTCTCTGTTGAGGATTCTCCTTTTATCAATGAAGTGAGTAGGGTGGAGAAGTGGGTGGCTGTTAAATCAGAATGTGCTTTCATCCAGTCTTTGGCAATGGTTCTTAACAACGGCACGGTAATCGGATAACGGGGATGGGATGTACCTAAATAGTTATCCAAATCGGTGTGCTTGGTTGCCTTACCGGCATTCTTGTTAATAAGCTCTAAAATTTCTGCATGATGCTTATTTTTCATATTGGTAGTCTGCAATTTTATTGGAACTTGATGTATTTCCTTTTGAACCTTTGTGCCTTAGAGGCTTCGTGGCGGGAATAATTTTGCCCTAAAGTCAATAAGACGCAATGAAGCTGCTAAGGGGTTTGAAGAAATTCACTATTTTTAAAAACCTTTTACTTTTAAATGTATCTATTTTTGAATCGCCTTGCTTATATTTTCTTTAGACTGTTTCCCGGTTTTTTGATTTTTCTGATTTCATCTTCCTTTGCCCAGAAACGTGATTTCAGAAAGGAGGCATCTTTGCTGAAAAATTTGATCCTGAAAGAGCACTATCATCCGAAAGAAATCAACGATGAATTTTCCAAGGAGTTTTACGACCAGTTATTAAACGGCCTTGATCCGGATAAAATCATTTTTGCAGAAAGCGATTTAAAAACCCTGCAACCCTATCAAACTCTTTTGGATGATGAGTTTAATGGCAAGCAATGGAATTTCTTTGCGCAGTTAGTTACAACCTATCGAAAATCTTTAGAGCGATCAGAGCTATACATTGAGCAACTGTCAGCTTCGCCTTTCAATTGGAGAGTAAAGGAATACATGGTGAATGATACACTACATTGGCCATCAACAGAAGTTGCGCTAAGAGATAAATGGAGATTGTGGTTAAAACTTTCTTTGCTCGACCGGTTGACTGATATGTATCAATTGGATTCACTTCAAGAGTCTCAGTTTTTTCAGAAGAATGAATTAACAGCACGCATGCGTGTGAAGGCTACTGAACTTCGATCGGTCAGGCGTATTCTCAAGCATCAATCCGGATTTGAAAATTATGTCGCCTCCATTTATTTCGCAACGTTTTCATCCATGTTTGATCCGCACAGCGCATACCTCTCCACTACTGAGATGGAGAACTTTCTATCCGGTCTTAGCACGGAAGGATATTATTTTGGTGTAACACTCGATGAAAATGATCGGGGCGATGTAATCATTGCTTCGTTGGCGCCCGGTAGTCCTGCATGGAAATCGGGAGAGTTTCATGCCGGTGATGTGTTACTTGCCCTTACGTGGACAGGACAAGAACGTATCGAGTTAGCTGGAGTTTCAGTTGAAGAGGTAAATGAAATGCTGGCAGATGCCAATCACAACTCCCTTGAATTTACGATAAAGATGGCGGGGGGAATTCAAAAAGCAATTCCGTTGCGCAAAGAAAAAATTTCTGTGGAAGAAGATTTTGTTCGCAGCTATATCCTTACGGGAAAAAATAAAATTGGCTACATATCCTTACCCGATTTCTATACACGATGGGGCGATGAATCAGAAGGCTCGCGATGTGCCAGTGATGTAGCGAAAGAAATCATCAAATTAAAAAAGGAAAATATTAATGGATTAATTCTGGACGTTCGGTTTAATGGCGGTGGCTCCCTTCAGGAAGCATTGGCCCTTGGCGGAATTTTTATTGATGAAGGCGCCCTGGGTATTATGCGTAACCAAAAACAAAACGAAACAACGGTAAAAGATATGAATCGTGGAACCGTGTATGACGGTCCGCTGGTATTAATGGTAAATGGACAGAGCGCTTCGGCTTCTGAATTTTTAGCGGGCGCTTTACAAGATTATAACAGGGCCATCATTATAGGCAGTCGCACTTATGGAAAAGCCACTGCGCAGAATTTTTTCCCATTGGATCCAAATCAGAAAGAAGAGCCATCGCTAGAATCGTTGAAGGCAGGAGCAGGGTTTGCCACAATTACCACCGATAAAATTTACCGCGTCACAGGTAAAACCGCTCAAGGCTTAGGTATTACACCTGATATTTTATTACCCGATTTTTATGATGTAGTAATGATGCGAGAGGCTATGCTGCCGTATGCATTGCCTTCTGATTCGGTTTATAAAAAAACGTATTATAAACCCAGCATACCTTTGCCAAAGCTGCAATTGAAAAAACAAAGCGAGGCTCGAATAGCATCAAAGGAATCGTTTAAAACAATTTTAGAAACTTCATCCTGGTTGAAAGTTAAATTAACTGATCAATACAAACCAGTTTTGTTAGATTGGGAAGATTTCTTGAAAAAATCAAAAGAGGATGAGCAACAGTATATGATAATTCAAAAAATGCTAACAAAACCGACTACCATATTTGATGTAACCAATAATCAAATTGATCTGCAGCGAATCAATGCAGATGAGTATGCGATTGACTTTAACAAGCGCTGGATAGAAAGATTGAATAAGGACAATTATGTTGAAGAGGCTTTTCAGGTAGTGAGTGATATGATCGAATGGAAAATAAAAAAATAGAAAATAGTATGCTAAATAAAATCGTTATAGTAGTGATGTTGTGTGTAACGTCTTTTGCAGTAAAATCTCAATCCAATACACCCGTAGAACATTTGTCTTTTTTCTCAACACGTGAAACTGAGCTCTCAAAAAAATACCTTAGTTACATGAGTGAAGCGGCTCATGGAAATCGTGCGCGAAAAATTGAAAAGAAGAGACAAGAAATTGTTTCGGAGATCAGACAATCTCTCAACGAAGCCAATCGACTTCGTCCGTATAAAGGTGATGCCAGCTTGCGTGATGCCTACAAAGTCTATTGGGATGTTTTACTAAAGGTATTCAATGAAGACTATGGCAAAATTGTGAACATGGAAGAGATAGCCGAGCAGTCATACGATGCCATGGAGGCATATTTACTGGCTCAAGAAAAAGCAGAGGAAGTATTGGAGAATGCGCACGACAAAGTGGAGGTTGCTTACGAAGATTTTGCTGCACGCAATAACGTTACGCTGATTCAGACAGACACCAAGATGTCAAAAAGGTTGCGACAGGTGGGAGCGGTCAATCATTATTACCATGAACTGTACCTTATATTCTTTAAGAGTTTTAAACAAGAAGCCTATGTAATGGATGCGTATAACCGAAAAGATATCAATAGCATTGAGCAGAATAAGGGCACGCTCATTCGCTTTGCAGACGAAGGACTTTCTAAACTGGATACCCTTAAGGCATTTAAAGGGGATGGCTCACTCGTCAATAACTGTCGCAAAGTTTTAATGTTTCATAAGACAGAGGCAGAGAAATACATTCCGGGCATGAGTGATTATCTTCTGAAAGCGGATGAATTCGAAAAAATCAAAAAAGCCTTTGATGCTAAGGCGCAGTCCAAGCGAACGCAAGCCGATGTGGATGCTTTTAATAAAGCAGTCAATGAGATGAATGATGCTGTTGCTAAATCGAATAAGGCGCTTCAATCGCAGAATGCTGAAAGTAAAAAGGCATTGGATGGTTGGAACCAGGCGGTGAAAAACTTCATGGAGCATTATGTGCCCAAGAGTTAAATAGGACGATCGGTTTCTGAAATAAATTTTTTACCCACTAACCTTTCGCTATTTTTGCATCGCGATTAGTGCACTGGCTTCGTATTTCAATGCCTGCCCGATCCGAGCGAAAGAAATTGCCTTGTAGTTAGAGCTATATCGGATCGTTCGGGCGGGGATAGAATTTCAGATTCCGATTCTGAAGATGCCCGCCCGATCCGAAACGTCTCGTTCGGGCGGGCAGGTTCAATTCCATGTCGAGGTAGGTTGTACCTTGATTTATTTTTGGCTCCGTATTTCAATGGATAGAATTTCAGATTCCGATTCTGAAGATGCAGGTTCGATTCCTGCCGGGGCCACTTTAAAACCGTTAGCACTATGTTCTACACTTACGTTCTCCGAAGCCTAAACTTCAACTATTACTATAAAGGTCATTGTCAAAATCTTGAAGAACGCCTTACGCAACACAATTCCGGGAAGACTACTTCGATCTGTAAATATGTACCTTTTGAAATAGTCTACTTTGAATCCTTCATAACTAGAGAAGAAGCGATAGTCAGAGAGAAATACTTTAAAACAGCTGCAGGAAGAAGATTTTTGAAATCAAAATTGTGATTTGACTGATGATAAGATTCAGAGATCCCGTCCGATCCGTCTCGTTCGGGCGGGGACGTTCGATTCCTGCCAAGTGATTTTTGAAAGCATAATTTTGAAAATTAGACATATATCGTAATATTGCGTTATAACGATATCATGGGCATTACGAAATCAGAATTATTCAAAAAACGACAGAATCGGATTGCAAGTCTGGCGATTGCTTTTGATCATCCGGCACGTGTTGCTATTATAGAATATTTACTCAATCACCAGACGTGTATCTGCAATGATCTTGTAAATGAGCTGCCCTTATCCCAATCGACTATCACACAACATTTAAAAGAATTAAAAAGGATCGGCATTATAAAAGGAGAAGTAGAAGGTCCCAAAGTGAATTACTGTATTGATGAAAATGTATGGGAAGAAGCCCGGGACATATTTATCAACATGTTTTCTAAGTATGTAAAAAAGAACGACTGCTGCTAATATTTTTTTGCCTAATCATAACGTAATATTACGATACTACCGCAAAATGGTAAGCTGAAGTAGTAATCTAAAATTTAACCCTAACCTTAATCATCCCATTTATGCTTTCAACTTTGCAATTAAAAATTGATCAGTTAACAAAAGAGTTTGGTCAGATATCTACACAACGAAAGGAAATACTCAAAGAACTTACACAATTTGTGCAAGGAAAAATCGATGCGGGTAAACCAGTGTACCTGAATTTTATTTGTACACATAATTCAAGAAGAAGTCATCTCTCACAGCTGTGGGCACAGGCCGCTGCACACTTTTATCATGTTAAAAATGTATCGTGCTTTTCGGGAGGCACAGAAGCTACGGCTTTTAATCCCCGTGCCGTAAAAGCAATGCAAGATGCAGGCTTTAATATTTCCATTACTAAAGAGGGTGCTAATCCAATTTACAATGTGCGATTTGACAATGACGCTCCTCCAGTAGTTGCATTTTCAAAAAAGTATGATGATCCCTTTAAACACAACAACGATTTCGCAGCTATTATGACCTGTTCACATGCAGATGAGAATTGCCCATTGGTATTAGGTGCTTCCGGAAGAATTGCCCTTACCTATGATGATCCAAAAGAATTTGATGGAACACCTCTGGAAGCTGCTAAGTATGCGGAGAGAGTGCATCAAATTGGAAGAGAGATTTTTTACGCCTTCTCTCAGGTAAAAGTATAAACACCAGATGAACTACTATGAGCAATCAAAAACAACTCGGCTTCTTAGACCGCTATCTTACCCTTTGGATTTTTCTGGCGATGATCTTGGGTGTTGCACTAGGCAACTTTTTTGAAGTCGAACAATTTATGAATCACTTTCAGGTTGGGACTACCAATCTGCTTATTGCCACCGGTCTTATCGTTATGATGTATCCTCCTTTAGCGAAAGTGCAGTATGAGCATTTAGGAAAAGTTTTTAAGAATGTAAAAGTGATTAGCCTGTCTTTACTTCTCAATTGGATCATCGGACCGATCCTGATGTTTCTGTTAGCAATCATTTTCCTTCGTGATAAGCCGGAGTATATGATAGGTTTGATACTTATTGGTATAGCCCGTTGCATTGCAATGGTGCTGGTGTGGAATGATCTTGCAAAAGGTGATAAAGAATATGCAGCCGGACTTGTAGCACTCAACAGTATCTTCCAGGTATTATTTTATAGTGTATTTGCCTGGTTATTCATCACTGTACTACCACCTTATTTTGGAATAGAAGGATCAGTTGTTAATGTAAGCATGAGTGATGTTGCTAAAAGTGTTTTCCTTTATTTGGGTGTTCCCTTTATTGCCGGCTTTCTTACTCGTTATTTCTTCAAGAAAGTAAAAGGAGAAGAGTGGTACGTACAAAACGTAGTTCCGAAGATTAGTCCATTAACATTGATTGCTTTACTCTTCACCATAGTGATAATGTTCAGCTTCAAAGGAAAAATGATTGTTGACATTCCATTTGATGTAATTCGCATTGCTATTCCATTGGTGATTTACTTTATTATCATCTTCGTTCTAAGCTTCGTCTTATCGAAAAGACTAGGGGCGAACTATGAAGAAAATGCTTCCGTTTCATTTACCGCAACGGGTAATAACTTTGAATTAGCAATTGCAGTTGCCGTTGGAGTTTTTGGAATTAATTCAGGGCAAGCGTTTGCTGGTGTCATCGGACCTCTCATTGAAGTTCCTGCTCTGATTTTATTGGTTAACCTTGCATTCTGGTTTAAGAAAAGACTATATACAAAAGTTGCTTAGTAATGGATAACAATTTTGATGTGATTATTATTGGTGGCGGACAAAGCAGTCTGGAATGTTTATGCCCTTTTCTGACGCAGGGGTTTCCCTGCGTCTCTATGATCACAAAGCCCGCAGGATAATTTAGGACAGGATAAAAACTGCATTTTTTCATAATCTGGCTACTTTCTATCTTCCATTTACTCATTTGCAACTGTATTGCTTTAATTTTCATTTACATTTGAATAGTGAAAGTTATCCGCGTCATATTGGCAATGTATGTTATTGCGCTCTCGGTTTATCCTTGCAGCGATCGGGATACATGTGTCGATGAAATTAAAAACGGTCTGCAATCGATCACTGTCTCTCATCATGAACACTCCGATAGTGAAGAGGATTTGTGTTCACCTTTTTGTATTTGCTCATGTTGTGCTGCTCACATTAAACTTTCTTTTGCACCCGATCTTAACTTTCCTACTGTTATCCATAATACCAAAGAGATAATACCGTATCTCGAAAAACAGATTGTGTTTGATCATAACCATATCTGGCAACCTCCCAGGATTTAACTTTCTAATTTTTTCGCCTAAGTGACGAAGTTTTTATGACGCCAAAGGTGTCATGTAAAACTATTTTGCGGACGTAACATAGAAATAACACGCATGTTCATGTCCGTTAACCTCCATCATACTAAACTTTATGTTAGATAAGATCATTCACTACTCTATACACAATAAGTTGATCATCGGCTTATTCACACTAGGTTTGATTATCTGGGGAAGTTATTCACTAACCAAACTTCCAATTGATGCTGTTCCCGACATCACCAATAACCAGGTTCAAATTCTCACCGTAGCGCCATCCCAATCGGCATTGGATATTGAGCGACTCGTTACATTTCCGGTCGAGCAAACCATGGCCACTATACCAAACATCGAAGAGATCAGAAGCTTTTCACGATTCGGTCTTTCGGTTGTTACTATTGTTTTTCACGACAACGTTGATGTGTACTGGGCGCGTCAACAAGTAAGTGAACGACTTACCACAGCTGCGAAACAAATCCCTCCCGGTGTTGGCTCTCCTGAGTTAGCACCTGTAACAACAGGTCTGGGAGAAATCTATCAATACACCATACGACCCAAGAAAGGATATGAAGAAAAATTCAGTCCGATGGAACTGCGTACTATTCAGGATTGGATTGTGAGAAGACAATTACTGGGCACCGTTGGTGTAGCTGATGTAGCAAGCTTCGGTGGGTATTTGAAACAATATGAAATTGCATTGAACCCGGATAAACTTCGAAGTCAGAATCTCAGCATTGCAGAAGTATTTTCTGCTCTTGAAAAAAATAATCAAAACACGGGAGGTGCATACATCGACAAGAAACCAAACGCATGGTTTATCCGCAGCGAAGGTTTAATTGGTTCACTGGAGGATATTGGTATGATCGTAGTGAAGAACACCAGTACTGGGATACCCGTTCTCATTCGGGATATTGCTGAAGTAGGGTTCGGTCACGCGAATCGATTTGGCGCGATGACTTATAACAACGAGGGTGAGGTTGTTGGTGCTGTTGTAATGATGCTGAAAGGTGAGAACTCAAGCGCAGTTGTTAATCGTGTAAAGGAACGTATTACACAAATTGAGAAAACTCTTCCTGAAGGATTAGAGATTGATGCTTTTCTCGATCGAAGCAAATTGGTGGATCGTGCCATTGGAACGGTAGAGAAAAATTTAATTGAAGGTGCATTGATTGTTATTGCCGTGTTGGTTCTATTCCTTGGCAATCTACGTGCAGGTCTTATAGTAGCTTCTGTTATTCCGTTAGCCATGTTGTTTGCTGTATCGCTTATGCATGTATTTGGTGTTTCCGGAAACTTGATGAGTTTAGGTGCAATGGACTTCGGGTTAATTGTCGATGGTGCCGTAATAATTGTTGAAGCGACTATGCATCATTTGGGCATGCGCAAATCCATTCGCTTGACGAAAGAGGAAATGGATTTAGAAGTATATGAATCGGCTTCTAAGATAAGAACGTCAGCAGCCTTCGGTGAAATTATTATTTTGATAGTGTACCTGCCCATTCTTGCCTTGGTTGGTGTGGAAGGAAAAATGTTCAAGCCAATGGCGCAAACTGTTGCTTTTGCCATACTAGGCGCATTTGTCTTGTCACTTACGTATGTGCCCATGA
>JANODK010000199.1:0-23593 GCA_031412655.1 Chryseolinea sp. | reverse complement strand
CGACATTTATGTCGGGGGAGATTAATGGAAAAATATTTGGCTTTAGCCAAAATTATATTGGGCTAAAGCCCTCTTAGTTTGTTTTCATTTGTTCCCCGACATAAATGTCGAGGCTATTTTTTCTAATGCATAATCTGGGTTTAAACAATAATAAAGCTGAAGTGTTGTGGCTACGAATGCACGAATAAAAATGCAAACTGATCTGCGTTATCTTCAGGGATTCAACCTGCCTGCCGGTAGGCAGGAATGCTCAATCTGCTGGAAAATACATTTGAATACTTCTACCTCCCCCCAATTCTTGCAAACAAACGAGGCCTGCTTCCACCTCAACATCCAAATCGAAAAAAGGTAATGTTTAATTATGCTGCCTTCATCAAAAATAAGTTCTAAATTCCAAGTCAATATGAGATTATCTTTTTTGTTTCTTTTCATCTTGCTACTGAATGTTCCGTTTTCTTTTTCACAAGCGAATTCAGCAAGTTGGAATGAGGTTCGGAATACAGGGAAAGGTACAGTTACAGTCTATTGGTTTGCCAATAACCCATTTGGTTACAAAGATGCTAATGGGAGGTTAAGGGGTATTGAGGTGGAGATTATGGAAGGATTTCAGAAATATCTTCACGAGCATTATAAAGTTAACCTTTCCTTTTTGTGGCTGGAGGAAAAAACATTTAAGGATGTCCTTACACACATGAAGAGCACTTCACAGACTGGTATTTTTGGAGTCGCAGGATTTTCTTTTTCGGAGGAAAGAAGAGTGTTTATGAAATTCTCACCATCCTACATGGCCGACATAGCCGTTCTGGTTTCTAGTCCGGATATACCAATTGTTAAATCAAACGAGGATTTGAAGAATTATTTGAATAATACAACGGCATTAACCGCTGAAGGAACAGTATTGGAAAAAGAGTTAATCAAATTAAGAGATGAAAATAAAATACAATTTAACATTGAATATACCGGTGCCAGTGAAGAACTGATTAACGTTTTGAAGAATCGCAAGAAGAGCTTTGGTTATCTCAGCATGCCGGTCTATTTAACAAACCTGGACAAAGGATTAACCAAAGTCAATCGGCAGAATTACCTCACCAAACGGTACGAAGGCAGAGGAATAGGTTTACCCAAAACAAGCGATTGGGATGTGCCTATGAATGAATATTTCGCTAGCGAGGAGTTTAAGAAGAACATTGAATTGATCATCGCCCGTTATGTCAATATGGATTTGTATCATTTCATTGAAACCTTCAATCCGGAAAATGAAGTAAGTCTGCTCAATAAAGAAAAAGATATTCAGCAGATGCAACTCAAAGTTCAGGAATTGGTGATTCGGGATAAGAACCAAAAACAAATCTATTTAATCATTATTATTTCCGTTGGTTCTGTCCTGTTGCTGGTGATTATAATTTTGTTTCGAAAGCAACTCCACAGCCATCATCTGTTGCAAGAGCAAAAAGCAGAAATTGAAGCGCAGTCCGATCAGATTATAACGATTAACAATAGCTTGGAACGTATCGTTAGCGAAAGAACACAAGAGCTGGTGAATAAGAATAAAGCACTGGAAGAATACGCGTTTATTACGGCTCATAAATTGCGTGCACCGTTGGCCAGTATTCTTGGTCTGGTTACGCTTATTGATAAAATGAAATTAAATGAAGACGATAAAATCATCGTTGATCATCTTAACCAGTCTGCGAAAAAATTGGATGACGTTATCCACTCGGCAATGGATGCTATCGACAACGCGGATGCTTCAGAGACTTGAAGTGCGGGGATTCAAATCTCACTAACGGCATTCACTGGTGTTGGGAATTTTCCTTATTTAAACTGTCTGTATTGGCAGAAGCTTTAAAGATGTTCGGCTTTTGATACATCTCTATATCCACAAGGATACATCACAACACACTCACACCAATTGGGGGAGATGCATTGCAGTGAATTAGGAATAAGTTATAATTCACACCGTAATAATACCGTTCATCAACTTGTTACTTTAAGCATGTCTTGTTTATCGTTCGTTCAGTATATCTTCATCAAAAAAAAATAGAGCAGCTCAAAACCAATCGATATGAAAATGAAAACTACAATCAATTATTTCCTGACTGTGTTTGGATTAATTCTTCTTATACATACCTCAGCCGTTGGGCAAATGATACAACTACCGGATGGAGGAGTGAATCTTACACGAAAAGCTGGAGCCCGTGTTGGCGTAACCGATATTGAGATAGACTGGAATGCGCCCGGTGTGAAAGGTCGCGAAGGTAGTATCTGAGGAACCAATGTCGCGCCTTACGGCTTTACGGTTTTGGGTTATGGATCGAATGTAGCATCACCCTGGAGAGCCGGGGCCAACGAAAGTACGACCATTTCATTTTCGACAGATGTTACCATTAATGGCAAGAAACTTTTAGCGGGTAAATATGGATTCTTCATTGCACTGTATGCTGATTCGTGTACCCTCATTTTTAACAGTAATACTACTGGATGGGGAAGTTATTTTTATCGGAATGAAATGGATGTTTTGCGTGTTGGAGCACATCAACAAAAAGAAATAAAGGAAAGTAAAGAGCGATTGGAATTTACTTTCTCCAATCAAAATGATCGCTCACTGGAGATTGCATTAGAGTGGGAGCACTGGCGCATTCCCTTTAAGGTAGAAGTAAATTTAACAAATTCCACACTGGCGTCTATTCGGTCGCAATTAAGTGGTGCAATGGGTTTTGATCCACCAAGTTTAGAAGTTGCTGCCGCATGGTGTTTAAGTAACAATGTAAACTATGAAGAAGCATTAGGATGGATCAACGCGGCAGTAGATCCAGATATGGGTCGCGTGAATACCTTCAGTGCGCTCTCTACAAAAGCAAGCTTGCTTAGCAGATTGAATAAAAAAGAAGAAGCAGATCAGATTATGAAAACAGCGTTGGTAAATGCCAGCGTGATGGAGATGCACATGTATGGTCGTCAGTTGCTGAGTGAAAAACGTACGAAAGAAGCCATGACTATCTTTGAAAATAATTACAAGAAGAATAAAGGTGCCTGGCCAACAAACGGAGGAATGATGCGGGGCTATTCGGCTTCGGGCGATCTGAAGAAAGCTTTGGAACACGCTAAACTAGCGTTGGCACAGGCACCAAATGAAGAATCAAAAGAAGTGATAGAGCAGGCAATTAAAACTCTAGAATCTGGGAAACCTCTTTAAATATATTTCTCCATCAAAGTCACCAGTCTCCGGTACTCTGATGGAGAAATGCACAATCAAAAAAGTTGAACTAAATTGACAATGCCAGCGAGGATCAGCATGATTGCCCAGAATATTAGTTCACCCTTGAGAATAGCAATAAAACCACGTTTCAATCTTTCTAGCATATTGAAATATACGAATTTTTATGAACTAAGTTTTCTCTCCACCAGAGTCACCGTCCTCCAGGATTCTGATGCTTAATAGAAAAAACATGAAATTTAAAACAGCAGCTTCCGCGTTGACAGTTAATGATGCCATAATGCTTATGATAATATTCTAAACCATTTTCATTAAATTGAATCGTAAAATTCACGACACAACGAAAACAATTAACCGACATAACCATGACGACAACAGACAATAAACCTAAAATATGGTTTTGGATTGTTAGTGCAGTAGCACTTGTATGGAACTTAATGGGTGTAATGGCTTATATCACTCAAGTGACTATGAGCCCCGAAGCACTTCAGGCTTTACCCGAAAATCAAAGAGCGCTTTATGAGTCAGTGCCTTCGTGGGCTACTATGGCTTTTGCAATTGCCATATGGGGAGGCGTTATAGGCTGCGTATTGTTACTTCTCCGTAGAAAGCAAGCGACACCCGTTCTGATTTTATCACTGGCGGGAATTTTGGTGCAGATGTATCACTCCTTCTTTATCAGTAATTCATTTGAAGTTTTTGGACCAGGCGGCTTGGTAATGCCCATCATGATTGTTGTTATGGGCATCTGGCTGATTTGGCTTTCGCGTAAAGCAACAGCCAATGGTTGGATGAAATAGAAAGTAAAGGATCTTATCTGTGGGAGAGAGTTTATTTGAATTCTGTTCCACAGATTTACCTATCAAAAGGCACAGCGATCTTCGAAACACTGTTTTTCGTTTTGTTGCCACGAATGCACGAAGTAAAATACATTCCGATCCGTAATCTCCGATGTCAATATAAAATCATGAGAAAATTATATCTGAGTATTCTGTGCTGTACAGCATCAATATTATGGGTACAGGCTCAGCAATTGTTTCCTATGGCCAAACAGAGACAAGATCTTTACACTTTGATTGATCAATACTCTCAAGCGAGGGAGAAGAAAGATACTGTACTCCTTAAAAGTATTTTAACTGACGACATTGATCAACTAGTTTCTTCAGGGAATGGAGAACAGGCATAAGCGAATCGGTGAAGGGTATGTTGAAAAGTTCAGAGAGTAATGCAGGCTCTAGAAAAATCATCGTTGATAAAATACGCTTACTCAATTCAACGAGTGGAATTGTAAATTCTCGTTATGAAATTCAAAATCAGGATGAAACCATTCGCAAAATGTGGAGCACCTTTATCGTTGTTTATGATGGAAGCAAATGGAAGATTAGTGCCATTCGCAATATGCTGCCACAACGGTAAGAATAAATTAATTCAGTGTGATTCTTAGAAGAGAAAAGCCACCAGGAATCTGGTGGCTTACTCTTTTTAGAAGCTCTTATTGAGCAAAGATTAATCTCTTCGTAATTATATTTTCTTTACTATATAATTTGTAATAGTAGACACCCCCTTTTTCTCCATTTTCTAACTTTAATAAAGATGCCTTTAGTTCCACTTGATGAGGTCCAGCAGAAAAGACTTCATTTATGAGTGTAGTAACTTCTTTGCCCGTTGCGCTGTATACCTTAATCACAACCTGGTTTTCTTCATCTAGTGTGAAAGGAATGATTGTGCTTTCGGTGAAGGGGTTAGGGTAGTTTTGATCGAGTGCCAATTCATACTTACTCAATTGAACTTCCTCTGAAAGAACCGAAGCAACTCGTCCAACAGCAGAAGTAGTAGTACTAGTAGTCGCATTAACCTTCAATCGTACAGTATCAGCAGAAGTAGCTCCTTTATTATCGGTTACCTGAACCCGAAATACATACGTGCCGCCTGGGTTTGTAGCATTGCTTACAGATAAGGTAGCGGTTGATGCTCCGATCAAGGTTAAGGACCCACCTCCAATTTTCTGCCAAGCATATGTTGTTATTGTCCCATCTGTGTCAGTTGCAATAGCTGTAAAAGAGGCAGAGTTCACAGGCAGCGTTATGGTTTTTTTGTTTCCAGCTTCAACGGTAGGAGGTTGATTGTCTGCCGGAGCACTCACAATTAACTTTACATCATCTGTAGCTTTTAAATTTCCATTGTCAGTAACCGTTATCTTGAACTCATAGATTCCAGACACTGCATTGGAGATAGATAGTGTATTTGCTGTGGTATTTGAAAGCGTTGCCGCAGGGCCTGAAACTTTTGACCATTCATACGAAACAATGGCTCCATCGGTATCATTCGCGCTGGCTGCAATAGTAGTGGTGGCTACGGGCAATGTTATATTTAGATCAGCTCCTGCATCTACAATTGGAGGTGCATTAACCTGTTCTCCGTTTCGTTGTGCTAAGAACCATTCATACACATTTGGATTATGATATGTATGATCGGGACTGTAACCTCTTGTCCAGGTCTCACCGTGATTGGCTCCGGCATAAATTGTGAATATAGGTGCAGGTACTGCATTAGCATTGATCATACCGGTAATTGGTTTTGTTCCGTTTGCTAATGGTATTGAAGTGTCACCAGAACCATGAAAGGCCCACACTGGAATCTTTTTAGAAGCAACGGCAGTACCATTAGGAACAGAACCTTTTGCTGCCATTGGAGCAAGCGCTGCAAAATAATTTGGGTTGTTTGTAGCTTCTGATGCTCCAACCCATGTTCCAAGTCCACCCATGCTCAGACCAGTAAGATAAATTCTGTTGGGATCAATGCGATAGGTTCGTAATGCGTATTGAACGAATGGAGTAACCTCTCCACTCCAGCCCCATGTCATGGTTTGAGGTGATAGTACAATAAAGCACTCGGTTTTACCATTTACGGTAAAGCACATTTTATTACCCCCTTTTATAAGCTTTGGCGGACCATGAACTGTTACCTTCGCCAACTCGGTAGGAGTTCCTGTACCACGTTCACCAGAACCATGCAGGAATATAATACAAGGATAAAGTTCAGTAGAAGTACTATAGCCTTCAGGAATGTATTCAAGATATCCTCGCCCATAAGAAGTCGTTTTTGCTTTCTGAGGATCTTGTGCGTGGGCCGCAAAAAAAGTGAATACAAGTAAAACAAAAATTTTAAAAGTTTGATTAATCATTGCTCGCTAGTTTAATTTCTCAATTAGTTTTAATGATCGTTCATGACCAGCTTAAAGCAGATGTAACTTGACTGATGAAGAGCGATCAACTTTTAGTGAGAAAGAAAAGTGAGCGTATTGTAGTTTTTTAAATCAAAGGTGCGATGCATGCTAACTCGAAAAAGCTGAAAAGAAAGTTCAACGGTCAATTCTATAATTTCATCGACAAATGAGAAGCGAAGATGAAGAATTTGACTGGGGCAATTAAACACGCATCTGTGTTAGATAATTAATGGATTCTGAAAAAGTTGATTTTATCATCTTGGCTATCTGAATAAAAACTTACATCCTTTATTACATGCTTGTGGTTACGAGCACTCTTTACAATTAAGTGAAGTGTTAATTTTCTACTCCGCGGATAGAATAATATGTTAATAGAGGATTTTATTTCTGTAAATTAAGGTATTGAATCACAATCGGAAGCTCTTGATTACGTTCAATACAATGCGCTGAATTTTTACAAAATTATAAAGGTTGAAGGAATAATGGAGAATTTACGAATCGAGGGAAGTGATGACACACCTTTTGTAATCTTTGACAAAAAAAACGCAATTTTCGAAATATCAGGACGCTCGTTGCCCGAGGATGTCCTTCAGTTCTACGAACCCGTTATGGAATGGATTAAAAACTACTCCAAAGAAAGCAATCCCATTACTGCTTTTACTTTTAAGTTGGATTACTTTAACACCGCCTCTTCCAAAGTATTATTAGATATGATTGGCAGCCTTACGGCAATTAAGGGAACTAGCATTATCTGGTACTACAACGAAGACGATGAGGAAATACTCGATGCCGGAAAAGAATTCTCGGAGCAAGTTGATATTCCATTTGAGTTTAAAGTTTACTAGGGTTATTGGCGCCTTCAGTGAAAGAGGAGCATTCTATTGTTTCAATGTTTAGAAGCTGTACTTTTCACTAACCTCAAATTATATTATGTAACTTTGTGAAAATATCTGCGCATTGATACCCATCGGACAACATCAGGAATTAACCATACTACGTCATACTTCTGTGGGCCTTTATTTAGGTGATGAAGAAGAAACGGAAGATGTATTGCTTCCCAATAAATATTGCCCTGAAGATTTTGAAATCGGAGAGAAGCTCAACGTTTTTGTATATCGTGATTATGAAGAACGAAAAATAGCCACGAATCTGGAGCCAAAGATTTTAATGCATCAGTTTGCTTTCCTGCGTGTAGCATCCGTGAGCAATGTGGGTGCTTTTCTGGATTGGGGTTTAGAGAAAGACCTAATGGTTCCTTTTCGCGAACAGCGACAAAAAATGGAAGAGGGGAGATGGTACATCGTCTACCTTGATCTTGACACAGAAACGGATCGGTTGTATGCTACTAATAAAATTGAGAAGAGACTTAGCAATGAGCCACTGACTGTTCTGGAAGGTGAGGCAGTAGAAGTCATGATCATGAAAAAGACCGACCTTGGGTTTTCTGTTATCGTGAATCAACAACATGAAGGATTGATCTTTGAAAGTGACATTTTTACTAAGCTCAACATTGGCGATAAAGTAACGGGTTATGTAAAGCAAATACGAGACGATAATAAAATCGACATTACGTTGCAGCCGATAGGATTTCAAAATTTTAATGATCCGAATTGTGAAATGATTCTTGCCCGACTTAAATCAAGCGAAGGATTTTTACCCATTACCGATAAAAGCACGCCCGAAGAAATTTATGAAACGTTTGGCATCAGTAAGAAGGCTTACAAAAAAGCAATAGGCACGCTGTATAAACAGCGTAAGATTGTTCTGCAGTCCGATGGGGTTAAATTAAAGTAATCGCGAAGTAAGGTGTGAACAGCTGTTGATATTAACTTGCTAGCATACATGCTTTAATCTCTTTCACAAGATCCAGATGCTCTGTAGTGAATTCACTTTTCCAGGCAATGCCCATGGATTTTAAATCGAAATGACTCACGATGGTACCTATTGAGTCAAGAGTCCCATCTTCTTTTTTTGGATAACCAACTATATAAATAGAATCAGCGAGTTCACAGGCTAACTCGATGTCATGCGTACTGAAGATAACAGTATTAAGATCATGTCCCTGATCAATAAGGTCAAACGACTTTCTCACATTCATGATATTTCCAACATCCAGTCCGGAGAAGGGTTCATCCAATACCATGTAATGCCCTGAGGAAAGCAACTGCTCAATAATAGCTACCCGTTGACGTTGACCTCCTGAAAGTTCATTCGGATATTGGTCTTTCACTTTTTCGAGGCCCCACTCACTGAGGTATTGCTTTACTTTATCTGTTTTATCCTTGTCGCTAAGATCTGTATTACGCAACGCGAATATAAAAGCATTTGCTACGGTTTTGTGGCGAAATAACGTGTACTTCTGATCAACAAACCCCACATCACCCTCTTCAACAGCTTTCGCTGGTTGCATGCCGTCTTTGGGAAGTTGTGTATAATCCGGTATTAAAACTTTGCCAGTGGAAGGTTTAACAAGCCCTGTTAAGGCTCTGAACAGTGTTGATTTGCCTCTACCTGATCGCCCCAATACAGCAATGGTTTGTCCTTGCGTCATATTTGGACGCGTAACATCGCGTTCAATGAAATTGACATTTTGTATAATGACTTTGTCTCCGTAGGCCACACTTAAGTTCTCAACATGAAGAACAATGTCTTTCAATTCGTATTGCATCGTCAATTAAATTTTGAATACCGGAATACAGATTTCCGAATCGTTGTCAAGGCTAAATCAATTCCAAGTCCTACAAGAAGGATTACAATTTGCAAAGCAAGTATGCGTCCGTGATTCATAAACTTGTCGCTGTTCTTTATGAGAACACCAAGACCACCCGCTGCGATGAGAATGGATTCTACCGTAACGAGCATCATCCAGGTAATGGCTAAGTTCTGGCGCAATACATCAATAACATAGTCTGCTCTGCCTTTGATAATGACCTGCCATAAGATTTCCCAGCGACTGCACTTGAGTGATCGTGCATGATCTATTTCTTCCTGTGCAATGTCTTTGATCACCGCCATCAGGGAAGTGATAAAATATAAGCTCATGAATATTACCAACACCCACACCTGCATCGTTCTTGCATTGTTTACGAGAATCGTGAGGTAAAACGTTATTCCAGTTAACGGTAAATAGCGTAACTGGCTCATGGTCTTCGATAGGGGTCTTAACAACGGAATAGGGTAGGCGTACGCTATTAACAATGAAAATACGATCGAGATCAGTGTTGCCTGAAGACACAGCCACAATGAACTTGCTATATGAACGACCAGGCCTTCATTGTATAAAGCCACAAACCCATGCCATACCTGGTCGGGTGAAGGAAAGAGTTTCTTCTCTCCGGAAGTAGCGATGACCCAATAAATAGTGACCAGCAGAATCCAAAAGCCGGCAATGGCCATTGAATCTCTTTTCTCAAGAGATTCAAATGGCCTGATCCATAATTTAAAATTCATTAGCAGTGTTCAGAATTAATTCAACAAGGTAACAACCACTCTTCTGTTCTTTGCTTTCCCGGCAGCAGTAGCATTGTCTGCAACAGGTTCATCTTGTCCTTTACCATCAATTTTCTGAAAGCGAGAGCCCGGTATTCCTTTTTGCATCAAATAACTTTTTACGGCTTCAGCACGTGCTTGCGAAAGTGAGTAGTTTCCATCGCGTGTTCCTGTGTTATCGGTATGTCCAACAATTTCAACTTTCGAGTTCTCAGCCTGAATCAGAAGATTGTAAATCTGTTCAGCAACATCCTTTGCATCCGGACGCAATGCAGCACGACCCGTCTCAAAAGTGATGTGCCACTCACCGGAGGCCATCACTTTAGTTGCCTTCTTAGTATAGTCAGAGGCATAGGCCTCACCTGCATTAATGTCTTTTATGCTCTTTAGAAACGACAGGTTCACGGCTTCTTCATACGGCACAATACGTTTCACATTTTCATTGAATCCAGCAGGATCAAGATCTTTTAAGTAACGGGAAACCTGATCGTAGACAGCTTTGTATCGGTTAACACCATCGGTAATTCCATAGTATTGATTAGCGTCCGCAAAGTTGAAGACACGTGAACCTCCCATGTTATACGATATGCCATTCTTTTCACCTTTCTGTCCTTTGAACATGTTGTACCAGTATTCTGGTGTTTCCATGGCAAAAGTTTTGGCAGCGGTTTGAGACGCTTTTACTCTCCAGCTATCAAACTGCTTCATTTGGTCAGAAGACTGGTAGGCTGATTTTAATATCGCAGAAACTGTTTCAGGATTCTTTTCCGCCCACTGCTTCAGTCCAATGATAGTAGCACCCATCTGATTGTTAAATTCTTTTGTGGAAATAACATCAGTGAAACCAGATAACTCATCAAACACTAGTTTATCGCCCGGTGTCCACGTTGCGCAGCCATCTACTTTTTTATCAATACTCTTACCGGTTAACTTGCCATTCTTCACTTCTTTTAAAGGTACCGTCCAGCCTTCTTTTTGCGACTTGATCAGTTCTTTAGCAGACTCGATGTAGTCATCATTGGCAGAAGGTAAAAAGTTTACCGCTTCTGCATCATACGTTGATGGATCAGGATTTATTTTAAGTCCATTGATCGAGGCATAATTCACAGCCACCACCCAGTCGCCATCGCCCATTACAGCTGAGATGAGTGAACCTTTCATCGTTTGCGGATCCATCTTCCAGCTTGGCGGGCCAATCAGTTTGTCTTCACCATAGCTTAATCCAACTGCGCCCAATACTTGTAAATTATATTTGTTCGCACCATACTTATCATCCAATGCCTGTTGCACAGAACTGATATAATAAGGGGCACCATCACCCATGATCAACACAGCAAACACACCCTCTTTAGGATTTGCATTTCCCTGATCGAACTGCTCAACAAATTTAAGGTGAAGGTTGCGCAATTCGGAAAGCCAATCTTGTCGGATGATTTCCAGATTCACACCGTTCTTCTCCATGAGAGATCCCGTTGTTGTTTTAGATCCACCGTTCGCAACGATGATTCCGGACTGCGCATTCCAAGCATACCCACCAATGCGAACCAATGGCTTGTCGGAAACAGCATTCGAAATGTCCTCTTGTGGTAGGGGCAATTCATTCGTGTTGCTAATGTTGTTTACATCTTTATCACTAACATCGAGTCCCTGAAGTTGCTTGGATTCTCCCACCCGCAGTCCCGGGGAAAGATAGTAGACAAGCGCACCGACAGTACCGGCAATTATCAATACAATAATTGCTTTAGCGAAAAACGTTAATTTAGACCACTGCATTTTTTTAGGGTTAATTTGGAATTAGTAAACAGGTTGATTAATTAAAAATATCACCGAAGCCAGGGGTTTCAGTTTTGTCTTTATCCGACAATTTGTAATTGGGATTTGCATATTTTTTAGCCTCCGGTACCTGGTACGTTTCGGTTTTGATTTGGTCGGTTAGCTTTTCCAGCTTGGAATACAGTTCATCACTATCCAGTGAATACTGACTGGTGAGTGAATCGATATCAAGAAGGTTTTCACGAGTTGTCGCAAGATCAAGTGCAACGGTGGAGGTAACAACATCCAAAGCATAATCCAACTCCCATCCTTTGGTAAATAACATGGCCGACTTGGCTTGCTCGGTTGCATTCTTAGCAGCCTGGGCAAAAGCGTATTCCTTCTTCAGCATGTCAATACTTACTTCGAAATCAGCAATTTTAATATCAATTGCCGTCTCAACCATATTGAGTTTACGATCGAGCTTGCCGATAACATGTGCTCGTGTTCCATACTTGCGCACAAGACCTGTGCTTTGATTAAGCAGGTGGCTTGTGCGTTGTGCATCAGAGAGCGTCTTCATAAGATTGGTCTGTAACTCTACATATTCATCTGTTTCTTTTGCTGCTTCACCTTTAATCTGATCCATCTGCGTCATCTTATCTTTCGTCTTTGCAGCACGTTCCTGAAGAAGGAGAACTTTATCCTGAAAGTCCTTGGATTCTTTTTCTGCCTTAACCGATTCCGTCTCCATCGTAGTTTTGATCGAGCGTATCTTTGCTTTCGCTTCTTTGAAGTGATGGCGATTTTGAACCATCTTTTGCTTCTGTTCTTCTAATTCACCAAACGGATCGTAGCGAATCAGAAGTTTATGAAATGCACGCGCCAGCTTTCTCAAGCCCGTAATGATTACCGGCAAAAAGATAAAGAAGGCAATAACCAACACAGCCGACAAGATTGCACCAAGCACTTGCCCTACCATGGTGAACACGATTGGGAGTACGTATTTGAACGTTCCCCATATCGCCACTCCGAGCAGTCCAAGTCCAATAACTCCGGCAATTCCTTTTTCGCCTTTACGCCAGTTCTTTGGGTTTAATGATATTTCAGATTTTTCAAAGTGTTTTAGAATGGGTAGTTCCAACACTTTCGGGGTCTCAACAGGAAGATTACTCATTAGGGTATAATTACGTTTGATGTATACTATTTAATGTACTTGGTAATCGCTTCTTTGATAGAATTTAATTTCTGAATGCTTATCTGCATGGCCTGCTCATTCGCCTGTAACTTTAGTTTGATTACATCTTGTTGCGGCTTGTATTTGTTCGTTACCTTAGCCAGGTCATTGCGGGTTTCAGATAATTTTTGCTCCATCGCCATAATTTGCTGGCGCATCTTATTGATATCGGCTTCTATCCCGCTTACTTCCCCGGTAAGTTTTTCTTTCTCCGCGGTTTGTTCCGCTTCCAATCCACTGAGTTTCTGACCACCCTTTTCAGAATATGTTTTGAAAACATCATTGATCTTGCTGATATAATATTCAGCATCCGAGGAAAGCTTATGCGATGTGATACTTGAATCCATTGTCTTACCCATCTGAAAAGCCATTTTGTAGATGGCCTCATTCTGAGCTCCAGCAGCTTTTACCGCCTGGTAGAAATCGTAAAAGTCATAGCCCGGCATGTTAATGCTTTCGAGCCCTTTTTCGTAGACTTCAATGATTTCGTTCAAGTACGGGTTTGAACTCGTATTTGCTGTAGTAGTGGTAGGCTGGTTGAAACCATGGCTTGAGCCAGGCTCGACCACTGGAAATGCTATCTTCTCTTCCGGTTGCTCTTCTTCGGAATCGTCTTTAATAAAGAGATGCTTTAATGATTTCATAGAGGATAAGGTCGAATTTAATCGATAAATATTAAATAAAACTCAATTTACGAAGTGTTTTGATAGAATATGGCTGGATGTTAACGAAACACAAACAACCGTTCCGTGATCGGGCGAAAAATAGTGTATTTACCGATCTCTTAAAAACGTAAAACGAATACGCGATCGGATTTTCTCGTAATACCCTGACGTGTTTTGAATTGGTGTAAGTCCTTCACTGTAAAGATAGTCGATGACTCAGTGCTTGGATTTTCGGAACTATGCTGAATATTCATTTAGCAAGATTTCGGGTTTGTATAACCCTGCGTTTTGAACGTGCATATCCAGAAAGAGGTTTGCATAATTTTTAAAATTCTTTTTGACATGTAACGCTGCTGCGAAAACGTATACTAAAATTACATGTGCTGCTTAAAATACGGTAGGATTGAGCCTTACGAACAAAATATATGAATATTGGGTTGATGCGTAAAACTGTGGTTTGAATTTAAAACGATAATCAATGGAAATAGGAATTGACAGCTTCGCCTCCAACATGGCGAGTGATGGTTCTGGCATAGCAGACAACAGCACACAAGTAATACAAGAGTTGCTGGAGCGAATTGAGCAAGCTGATAAGTCAGACCTTGATGTATTTGGAATCGGAGAGCATCACCGAAAGGAGTTTCTGGATTCTGCCCCAACCATTATACTCGCAGCTGCTGCATCACGAACAAAACGTATTCGTTTGACCAGTGCCGTCACTGTATTAAGTGCCGCTGATCCGGTCAGGGTATTTCAAAACTTTGCTACGCTCGATTTGGTGTCACAAGGCCGTGCCGAAATGGTTGTGGGGCGTGGTTCGTTTATCGAATCCTTTCCGCTTTTTGGTTTGAACCTTAATGATTACGATGCTTTGTTTTCTGAAAAGCTCGATCTCTTACTTAATATTCGCAGGAATGAGGTGGTAAACTGGTCAGGTAAATTCAGACCAGCACTTAAAAACCAATCCATTTATCCAAGGCCATTACAAAATCCAATACCCATTTGGCTTGGCGTTGGTGGAACACCTGAATCATTTGTACGTGCGGGTGTTCTGGGCTTGCCTTTGATGGTTGCTATTATTGGCGGTGATACATATCGCTTTCGTCCCTTAGTTGATTTGTATCGACAAGCTGGAAAAGAAGCTGGACATTCGCCTGAAGTATTGAAAGTAGGATTGCATTCGTTGGGTTATGTAGGAAAGACAACGGAAGAAGCGGTGGCAGATTATTACCCGGGCTATGCAGAAACGTTTACACGGATAGGAAGAGAACGTGGATGGCCACCCGTAACACGCGAGAGATTTGAGGCACAACGTGGTCCTCTAGGCGCTTTTCTGGTTGGAAGCCCGGAAGAAGTAGCTCAGAAAATTATCCGGCATGGCGAATCGCTGGGTGGTATTTCTCGAGTCACTTTTCAAATGGATAATGCGGGTCTGTCGCATGAAAAACTTTTGCAGTCCATTAAATTGATCGGATCGAGAGTGGCTCCTTTAGTGAATGGATAGGGCGTGAAACCTATTCATCTCTCAGTCATTACAAAATTAACGTAGGTGCTTATACCTTAATTTTTTTCTTTAAAGAGCACTCCATCAATGCTCCATGCTCCAGGGCCAGTGAAGATGAAAAGCAATCCGAACAACACAAACATGAAGGGATGTTGATCTTCATACCAGAACTTTCCATGGCCAACAAAAAACGTAACGTACGATAATGTGCCCATCATCAGAATGGCGCCAAGTCTGGTGAAGAGCCCTAAGAGAAGAGAAATACCGGCAATGAACTCAGACGACTTTCCAGCATAGACCATCAGTTTAGCAGTCGGACCTTTAAGATTATCCCACTCGGTATATCCTTTCATTACTTCAGAATCAAACACTTCTTTGCCGTGATAGATCATCAATAGACCAATTGCGATTCGGATAATGGCTAATCCCTTTTTTTGCCAGAGAGGAGAAGGCGAGAAGAATGAGTTCATATGCTATTGGTGGTAGTCTTCAAGAATGCCATGGGTAATTTCAGCAATTTGAGATACATACACAACCTAAATTGAGGCAGGTAATTTTTTTACAGAATTATAATCGCAGCGTCCCTTAAGAAGACGCTGCTTATTATAGTATTAAATATTGCCTTTCTTCATTTCACTAGCGGCATAATCTGCTGATCGTGCTGCGAATGCCATGTAAGTAAGAGATGGGTTTTGAGTTGATGTTGAAGTCATGCAGGCTCCATCCGTAACAAACACATTTTTGCAAGCGTGAAGTTGATTCCATTTATTAAGCATGGATGTTTTAGGATCGTTACCCATGCGCACGCCACCCATCTCGTGAATATCAAGGCCAGGTGCTTGTTTGCTATCGCCAGATTGGATGTTGGTGAATCCAGCTTTTGTATACATTTCTGATAACTGTTCGATGAAGTCCTTCACCATTTTTTCATCGTTATCATCATAATCAATATTGATTTTAAGCTGCGGTATTCCCCATGCATCTTTCAGTGATGGATCAAGGCTCACTGTATTACTTTCTTTTGGAATCGTTTCTCCCATCATGTGCGATCCAACATACCACGGACCTAATGAGGATTTCGATAAATTCTCCTTTAATATTTCACCAATACCTTCTCTTGAACCAGATGGATAGCGACCTGCTGAGAATCCTGAAGCATAGCCACGAAGAAAATCAGTCTCTTGTTTCACCACATTTCTGAATCGGGGGATGTAAGCAGAGGTTGGTCTTCCACCTTCTGTTTTTGTATCCATAAATCCATCATGCTGTGCGGAGATATGCGCTCTGTAATTGTGGAAGGCAACGTATTTACCCAGCACACCACTATCGTTACCCAGTCCATTTGGAAAACGGCTTGAAGTTGAGTTCAACAAAATAAGATTGGTATTTAACGCAGCAGCATTTACGAAAATTACTTTCGCATAGTACTCTATTGACTCTTTGGTGTTGGTGTCAATCACGCGAACTCCGCTTGCCTTGCCTAGTTTCTCATCGTAGATAATAGAGTGAACCACCGAAAAAGGTCTGAGGGTAAGATTACCTGTTTTTGCAGCCCAGGGTAATGTTGAAGAGTTGCTGCTAAAATAACCACCAAAAGGACAACCTCTCTGGCACAGATTTCTGTTCTGACATTGTGTTCTGTTTTGTTCAACGTGAATCGGTTGAGGCTCTGTTAAATGAGCGCAACGCGCATAGATAACATGACGGTCTTTATAATTTTTCGAAATAAAATCTTTGAAATAATTTTCAACACAACTCAATTCGAGAGGTGGCAGAAATTCTCCATCGGGCAAAATGTTCAATCCGTCTTTGTTCCCTGAGATGCCTGCAAATTTTTCTACATAACTATACCACGGTGCTATATCGTTGTATCGTATTGGCCAGTCTACTGCGAAGCCATCGCGCGCAGGTCCTTCAAAATCATATTGACTCCAGCGTTGTGTTTGTCTTGCCCAGAGAAGGGATTTCCCACCAACCTGATATCCTCTGATCCAATCAAATGGTTTTTCCTGAACATAAGGATGTTCTTTATCCTTCACGAAAAAATGTGCTGCATCTTCGTGAAAAGCATAACACTTACTCACCACCGGATTCTCCTCTACAATCGCTGCTGGCATTTCACCCCGATGCTCAAACTCCCAGGGCTTCATGTTGGTGGTAGGATAATCTTTTAAATGTTGTACATCACGACCACGCTCAAGTACTAATGTCTTCAATCCTTTTTCAGTGAACTCTTTGGCAGCCCAGCCACCGCTTATACCGGAGCCTATTACAATCACATCAAAAGTTCTATCCTTATTTGAATCAACTAAGTTTGCCATATATGTATTTACTTAAGAAGGGTTAGTGACTGGAACACAGCCTTTGAACTTACCGGGAATCATTTTATAATCTTGTACGGTGGTCATATAGTACTCGGAGGTTGTATATCCACGAAGCGTAAAATGCCTCGTTGCTTTGAAAAAGAAGTTGACATCGTCTTCCGATTTGCTTTCATTCAACTCGGTAAGGAATTTGACCCGTTCTTCAGAATTCATTGATGCAAATTCCTTTTTTACATTTTTCTCTGCTAGTGCATTGAACTCAGCCAAGCCCTTTAGCCATTTCTCCTGATCTTTTTTCGATAAGCAATCATCGATCATTTTAATGCAGTACTCATGTACCCCTGTGTCCTTCGCGCCAGGTGTGTTAGTTTTCGGTATGATCGTCTCGGAGATCAGGGCAAGCAATTCATCCTGCTCATCCGTAACCACAATATTTTTATACAGAGGCGAGGGCTTGCTGTTGCAACCAGCGAGCGAGGGTGCCAAAACAATTCCGGCTGAAAACACGGCCAGTTGTTTCAATAGAGTTCTTCTAGTAACCATCATATCCATTCAAGATTTGAGCGACTAAATTAGTACTAATCGGGGATGGATAAAAACCAATTAGAAAATAGACTGATATGTTATTTTCACACACCGGATTTATGGGCTTGCTACTACACCCGATTTTCGCAAGATGTATTAGGGATCACTAAACAGCCGTGATGAAAATGTAAAGAAGAGGGGTATTGAATGTAAACAAAAACGCAAATGAAGGTAATGACTTGAATTATTGGCTGGAACGCTACTTAGCCGAAGGAGTTCTCTTTAGTTTTTGATCTTCGGAATAAATCCAGATCGCGTAAATGCCTATTGCTGTACCTATTGGGAAATTAAAAAGTTTTAAGCAGCCCATAATCAATGCGAAAATAGTGGCCCAACCCTGTTTTGTTAGTAGACCGATTCCGGCTATTAAAGTAGGTATTGAAAAAACAAGGATTACAAACGCGGGTACGTATTGAACGATCGATAAAATCAATTCCATAATCTTTCTTTCGTCAGGATCCACCTCATTGAAGGCAAATGAAAAAACGATTGAGAGAATAGCATTGAGCATAATCATCCCAAGAATGGTAAGCATGGCTGAGATAACGTATAAAATACCAAGCACCTTTTTGTGTCCATCCAATCTGATCTCGTCCATAGTCGTGGGGTTTGTATAAAGTTAAGAATTAAGAAAACACTTTAGAACATATTTTATAACCTTAGTGGTGTGATTCTTGGATGAATTACATAAATATAGAGTATTTATTTTCTGAAGGTTTGAAGCTTATGGCGTAATGATCAGCAAAAAATAACTACCTATAGAAACACCTAACGAATTATGCTATGGAAAACTTATCAAGACGTTCGTTTTTACATAAAATGGGGATTGGTGCAGGTGCTACTGCTGCTGCTTTAGTACTTCCACAATCGCTTAGCCTTGCTTCTGAGAATGTAAAACTGCATGATGGAAAAAAAATAAACATTGCACTTTGTGGCCTCGGGCGTTACGCTGGTTATCTGGCGGACAGTTTTAAGGATACACAGTATTGTCGTCTGGCCGGAATTGTTACCGGTACGCCAGCGAAAGCAGAAGAGTGGAGAAAGAAGTATTCTATACCTCAGGCCAATATTTACAACTATCAGAACTTCGATGATATAGCGCGTAATAAAGAGATTGATCTTGTTTATGTTGTATTACCAAACGCTATGCACAAGGAGTTTACCATTCGTGCGGCCAAAGCTGGCAAACATGTTATTGTTGAAAAGCCGATGGCAATTACTGAAAAAGACTGCAAGGAGATGATTGATGTATGCAACAAGGCCAATGTGGAGTTAGCTGTTGGCTATCGATTACATTATGAGCCGTATAATATGGAGATGAAAAGACTAGGGCAGGAAAAAGTTTTCGGACAAGTTCGTTTAGTAGAAGCATCCCTTGGTTATAAAAGCGCAACCCCTGGAGAGTGGCGACTGAATAAGGCATTGGCGGGAGGTGGCCCATTGATGAACTTGGGAGTGTATTGTGTTCAGGCCAGCCGTTATATTTTGGGTGAGGAGCCTATTTCAGTTACAGCACAATTCGGACCCATTACCAACAAACAATTATTTTCAGAAGTGGAGGAATCAATCACCTGGCAATTACAATTTCCAAGTGGAGCATTGAGTACATCTTCCAGTATGTACAACTGTGGAATTGATCGACTTTTTGCTGCGGCCGATGATGGCCTTTTTGAACTAAGTCCGGCCATTAGCTATGGGCCCTTTAAAGGAAGGACCAGTAATGGTGAAATGAATTTCCCCGAGATTAATCAGCAAGCCACACAAATGGATGAGATATCAAAAGTATTATTGGCAAATAAAAAACTACCGAGCCACATTGCTGGAGAGGAGGGAATGAAAGATATGAAAGTGCTTGAAGCGATTTATTCAGCAGCAGCGAGTGGCAAAAGAGTTTCGTTGATTTAAGTAGGTAGCATTAATGATGATTACATAATCAATTGCAATTGGATCATCCAAAAAATCCGACACCATGAGCCATCAATCCTGCCAGCAGAGGAATGATAACGAGCAGCAGTAATTCAAATCGCAGCATCCAAAAAATAAGTGATGGAATTTTTATTCTTTCTTCCGGATTACCTTTCCTGTTTTTAATAAAGAAAACAGTAGGGTAGATGGATAAAAGTCCGATGGTAATGAACAGGGTTATCTTCGTATGAAAAATCCAATTCTTACTATAATAAACGGATGGTTTCCCAAAACCACCCAACCACAAGGTTAATCCAACAGTGAGCAATATCAAGGCAGCAATACCATACACGGCATCAATTCTTGACAATCGTCCAATCTCAGCGCGGCTCAATTCCTTTTTTAGAAGCAGATGTTCTGAAACTAAAGAACCAACAATAGCAAAAATGCTGATGAAGTGAAGGTATCGCAAAATGATTTCAGTTGTCATGCTGTCTTTTTGAGTTAGTCTTACTTTGTAATACTAAAAAAATCAATCTAATTAAGCCAGCGATAAAGCATAATCTGACATGAGCTTGCCATTATTTGGGATATACTGAAAACTTCCCTTCATTTCTTAGGTGGGTTTCACTTTTTGTTCCGATCTTACCATGGTCATTTAACAGCACGTGTATGGATATTCTTTCAAATATTTTTGGTTCTGATAAAGAAGGCTTAAGAAGAAGTCATGTAAAAAATCTGATTACTATTGCTCTAGCAGACGGACACTTATCAGAAGATGAATGGGAATTATTGGTTTACCTGGCATCGCGTTTGGGAATGGAGGAAGAAGAAATAAATGCGATAAAAAAAAATCCCGAAGCTGTAACTTTTGTGATGCCCAAAACACACGATCAGCGCGTGCAACAAATTGAAGATCTGGTATTGCTCATGTCCATCGATCACGACATCAATCCCAATGAAGTCGAGCTCTGTAAGAAAATTTCCTTAAAGCTGGATGTGCTTCCTCAGATTGTGGATGACATCATTGCCGGACGACATTCTGAAGAATAGTTTTTCGTTTCATCGCTTCTCTTCTTATCTTACCTCGAACTTCATTCTGATTTGAACCCATTCATCTAGTAGAACAATTAAATTATCAACTATGAAAATTTCACTGCGCAATACGTTAGTCCTAATATTTTTATTGACCTGTTCCGTTTCGTTTGCCCAACAGTTTAAAGTATTATTATTTACTAAAACAGATGGCTTTCATCATGAATCCATTCACGAAGGGGTAACGGCTATTCGCCAGTTGGCCAACCGCAACAACTTCACAGTAGACTGGCAAGAGAATGCTTCTGTCTTTAATGACAAAGCGCTGGAGAATTACAGTGTTGTGATATTCCTCAACACCACAGGAAATATTTTAAATGAGGAGCAACAAGCGGCCTTCGAGAAATTTATTAAGGCCGGAAAAGGCTTTGTGGGAATTCACAGTGCTTCAGATACAGAATACGAATGGCCATGGTACACCAAGATGGTGGGCATGATGTTCAAGATTCATCCACAGCAGCAAACAGCTTACCTGAAAGTAGAAGACAATAACTTCCCAGGTATGGAACGTTTTCCAAAAAAATTATTATGGACAGATGAGTTCTACGAATTCGGCCCGCGTAAAGCAGATGATCTTCATTTCCTGATTTCGGTTGATGAGAAGACATACGCACCCTATGCTAAATGGGGCGATAATGAGGGTAAAGGAATGGGAGTTTTTCATCCCATATCGTGGTATCATAAATATGAAGGAGGCCGTTCTTTTTATACAGCCTTGGGTCATATCCCATTGACGTACTCTGATCCTATTTTTCTGGATCATTTGTATGGTGGTATATATTGGGCTGCTACCGGAAATGGTATGTAAAGGTAAATCATCTGCATGCTCACTTTAAGTAAGCATGCAGATGATTTAAAATCAATATGAAATCCTGGCCGGAATGACTATCCCTGTATGAATGTCGATTTATCTTTTGAATAGGTCAAGGTAAGCCGATGCATCGCCCGAGTACACGCAATGTATAACATGCCTCTGTCCACCTCAGTTTGATAATTTCGACTTGAAGCAAAAGGTACAATTACTTCATCAAACTCTAATCCCTTTGCGAGGTGAACCGTTGTTATCACAATTCCTTCTTTGAAAGAAGTGCTGTCTGCCGTGAGTAAATGAGCATTCAATGATTTTACTTCTTCATTTACAAACTCGGCCTGATCCAGCGTCTTGCAAATAATACCAAGCGATTGATGTCCTGAATTATTGAATGCGGCAATGAGCCTTTTGATCTCTTCGATTTCTTCCGTGTTATTTTGAAATCCTTTCACCTCTGGCATTTCCCCATGGCGTTCCATGGCAATGAGATTTGGATTACTCCGGATTCGCTGAGTGAATGCAGTGATCTCATACGTTGACCGATAGCTTCTGAAAAGCTTTACAATATCCGCTTGTGGAAAAACACGCTCAATACCTTCAGCAGATGATGCACTGTATAAATTGACAGGTTGATTTACATCACCCAAAATAGTCATCTTACATTTAAAGATTCTTGATAACACAGAATATTGAACCGGTGTGTAGTCCTGCATCTCATCTACCAGCAAATGCTTTACATGATCATACGACTGCAGACCTTCCATTCTTATTTTGCAATAGATCAACGGGAAGACATCCGAATATTCTAAAATACCTCCATGATCTACTTTGAACAATTCAGGTTTCCCCATTCGTGCATAAAAATCTTTATAGAGATCAAATACATTCGTTGCTTTTAACATTTTGGGCATGGCTTCCCAGATCTGTGTTTTCTCGTGACCCGTTAACTTGCGTTTCGTGAAGTCTCTCACGTAGTTCTGAATATCTTTTATCACTTCGTGTGAGCGCTTTAACAACGGTATTCGATAATATTTTTTAAATCGTTCTTCTATAAAAGGAAAAGGAACGACAACGTTTCCAACACGCAGCTCAGTGAAGTTGAAGTAGTTGTTCTCAATGTGAATTAAATGTTGATTGAGCTTGCTTAAAAATTCAAATGATGACTTAAACTGAATACGTTCCACGAATGCAGGGTCAGGATCGTCAAGCAATAATGAAACCTGTTCAAAGAAAGTTTGAAAGGGATATTTGTGTTCGAGAAGTTCTGTTGCCAGTTCTTCCATGCCCATTTCCGGAATTTGCTCTTCACCGAGTTCAGGTAATACTTGTGATATGTAATCGGCAAATACTTTGTTCGGTGAAATAATCAGAATGTCTTTCGCGGCAATTTCTTCTCTGAACCGATACAGTAAAAATGCAATACGATGAAGAGCAATGGAAGTTTTTCCGGATCCTGCTACACCTTGAATAATCATTACAGGTGCAGTTTCATTTCGGATCACAGCATTCTGATCGCGCTGAATAGTCGCGACAATATTCTTCATCTTATCGTCACTGGACTTACTCAGTTCTTTTTGTAAGATGTCATCATGAATGTTTACGGCATTTTCAATCATGAACTCCATCCTGCCTTCTTTGATTTTGTATTGACGTTTCAATACAATCTCACCACTGATTTTTCCGGAAGGAGTTTCATACCACGCTTCACCCAATTCAAAATCGTAGAACATGGAAGAGATAGGAGCACGCCAATCATAGATTAAATTGGCTCGAAGCGTTTCAT
>JANODK010000198.1:0-9708 GCA_031412655.1 Chryseolinea sp. | reverse complement strand
GGACATTTATGTCTTGGGAAATGAATGGCAAAAATATTTGGCTTTAGCCAAGATTACATTGGGCTAAAGCCCCTTTGGTTTATTTTTATTTGTTCCCCGACATAAATGTCGGGGCTATTTTTCTAATGCATAATCTGGGTTGAATTGGCAATGAAGGTATTGGCACAGTTACTTCGGAAGGATTGATTTTAGCACCTAACAAGCTACCAAAATACCCTTACAAAATCTGATAAAAATAGCGGATTACAAGGAATGGTTCGAAGTCCCATCGGGGTTAAAAGAAAAAGCCTTCAAATGTTTAAAATATGAAAGCTTTTTGCTCAGTACCCCCGATGGTCAGAAAGTCGAACCAGATTCATAGAGGATTTGAAGCATTTATACCGATTGGAGCCTGTTATTACACCAATTAGGGCATATTAGTAACCTCTCCAAATCGTTAACTGTTTAACTACAATTCTATCGAAACTTTGAGAGGTGGGCAATTGAATCAGATATTTCATTGACCTTAAGTTTTACCATCGCCAATTTTTGGAGCATCCTCGAGTAAGGTTCATAATTGAAAGACAATCATATTAGAGTTAGACTACCGTTGTAATTCAATAATATTTCGATTCCATTTGTTAAAATATTATAGCGAACGGATCCCATATTATCAGGGAATAAAGATCCAGGATATAACCAGCCGTGGAACAGCCGTAAAATTAGTGACATAATGTAATGGTATTATGATATTACTATCTGAAACGAAGATGTATTCAATACAGGTTGCATTTATTTCCTTGCTTAGCCTAACTTCTTAGCCATTCTCTCACTTTTCGTTTTGCTTCTGATTTTATTTTGATGATTTGAATACGTTGGGGCGTAAATGAAATCTTAATCAGATTATGCGATTGTAGATCCCTCTTCACTTCTAAAAAATACCAGTTTACGCGTGTGCCCATTTCATTTGTAAACTTCTCGTTTGCCATGTCCATCAAATGAGTTAGTGTTACCTCTTCATTTTCCAACACTTCAGAAAGAATGAGTGCTTTTATTTTTTCATAGCAAGTTTTTGGTAACGATGAGCCATATCTCCCTGGCGATCGCCAAATGGTAATGGTTTTATTTTCCATTAGATAGTTGATGTAATAGGATTTAATACTTTCATTTTTCAAAGCCAAACTCAATCTCATTTGCCCAATGCTCTTTCCAGTCGACTTTAAATGATCCGTTAATTTTTGATACGCTTCTCTTGTACGCTAGTTCCATGCAGCCATGAGGCGTGTTGTCGTTTACACGAAAGGAGAATTTTACTTTTTGTTTATTATCTAAACGTGTTTTTACTGCTGGAATTTCTGACCATGGGATTGCTACTTCAACAATTCGCGTGTTGCCATCGCGCACTATTTTTAGCTTTCCATTCTTAACAGGTCCATCAAGTGTGGAGGGAGTTTGGCGGGGAAAGAAATGTTTGTGTGGCATGCCCGGAACTTTTGATCGCCACAATTCAGTTCCACCACCATACCGTTCGGCAACAGGGTTCAATGCATATTCATAGTCCGTGCATTGGTAGTTGGTGTATCCTTTCATTGTGCCGGGTGGAAAGGGATAGAGTTCTTTTTCATTTTCATTCAATACATTGAAAGCAATTTGTATGTTGTCGTGATTCGCGAAATTACCAAAGGGTGTCTCCGTGTCTTTGCGATAGGAGTATCGTCTGACATTTGGCGGCCAGTTTAATTCGAGTAGCGGAGTCTTTAAAAAGGCGGAATCGGGCACGTCATTATTGGTCCAATTAAAGTCAATACTACGATCAATACGATTCGTTCTAAGTTCATTAAAGTCGATACCGTTAAACCACTCAGAAGATAGACCGTCACCTTTCTTGGTTAGATTCTCCTGGCTGAATAGAGCTGTAGTTGGCACTAAGCTTTTTTCATGATATTTACTTTTCCACAGTAACCGAATGCTTGCACTTCCTTCATCTTTTGCGAACTCAATCTTTATGTCATGCAGTGTGTTCTTTTTTAAGAAAACGGTGGCTTCGTTATCTTGAACATCTTCTGCTCCAAATCCACTTGCCCAACCGTCAATCAAAAGCTTTCCGTCTAACCATAAACGAGCCTGACCTTTACAGGGAAGATAAAATGTATATGATTCTGAGTGATCGAGTTTGAGTTTACCCGTCCAACGGGTAGAAAAGGAAATGCCATCATGCTTCATGGCTCCGCTGAATTGAAATCCATTATAGGGTATGTATGATTTTTCGGGATAGAAAAATTCTTCTGCATCTAACGTTTCAAAACGTCTCATGCCTTCATCAAATGATTCGTCCGAAACTTTTGCTGCGAAGTAAAAGTAGTTTTCATCATAAGCGAGGTAGCCGGAAGCAATTCCGCCTTTTGCTGATGCGTCAAAATTTTTAAAGGGAAACCAGGCTGCTTCGGTAAGGCTCGTGGTAGAGGACGTTCCGTCAGCCTTTATTATTTGGGGTAGTACTTGTTTCCAATCTTCCAATTTTCCGTCAACTTCAATTGTTCTTTTTGCAACTACGTTAACATGAAGCATTTCATTATGAATTGCTTTGCCGTCAACACCTCCATCAAAAATTAATTCTAATGGATACAGATTGTCCGTTGATGGCTTCCCTGATTTTACTTTAAGTTTTACAAACTTCGTTTCATGCGATTCGAAATGTAATGGAGTAGAGCGTGTTTCAAATTCAATATTTTTAATGTCAACATTTAACAATCCTTTTATCGGTCGATTAAGAATGTTGGTAAGCTTTAGTGTTAATTCTAGTTTGGTTGTAATGGCGGAAGTAAAATCAAAAGCAATAGTTTCGAGAGGCTCAATTCCGTTTATAGTAGCTTGCTTTACAGTCTGAGTCAATTTCTGAAATGAGTTTGGACTGCCATCCGATCGAAGAAAAAATCCGCGACCATCAAGCGGAACGGTAATGATATTTTTAACCGAGGCCACACGATTACCATAAAAATCGAACAACTGAAACATTCCATTGGAATCGTTTATTGAAAGTGTAGCATTGCTTAAGATTTCGTCTTTTTCAATTTGTTGTTTTAGGGAGTCGATCTGTTTTTGATGCTCTGCCGGATTGAGTAAAGCTAGTTGTTGTAATAATTGTTGTTCGTGTTTTTGTTCTTGTAAACCTCTCGCAGTGCGAAACAAAATATTTCCTGCTCCAAACTCTTCACCAATGTCTCCCACTACTACAAGAGTGCCATCGTCCCTGTTGCCATCTAAGCCTTCGAATACAGATATCCACGGAAGCCCATTTTTGAAAAGTAGTTCTTTAAACTTACGCTCTCCTAAAAAATGTTGAGCTGCACCAATGGCAGGAGCTACTGACCAGGCATGAATGATGTCGGTGGTTTTTTCCTTGCCTTCATCATCTAAATATGTTTGATTCACAATCTCGCAAATGTTGCCCCAGTAAATTCCCATAGCACGGTCATAGCCTGCAGAGCGATTGGTAGCTACAACTGCTGCAACGCGGTCATCTACATTCGCTACCCAGCTTTCAGTATCCCATATTTTTACACGCCCGCGATTTGATTTTCGATCAACCCATTTTTTTATGGTTGATGATGCCATCATGCCCTGATAATGAATGCTGCAAAAATCAAAGCGATCCAAAAACTCATCACTACCATCTGCAAAGAGTTTGTCCAACGCATTTGAAGTTGAGCTACATCCGCCAACAAGTACATCAACTCCGGCATCGCGCCTCGCTTCTTCTACGGCTTCAGCCATCTTGGTGTAAATTTCACGATAGCGTGGAATGTCAGCACCCCAACCTGAAATAGAAATTCCTTCCCACGGTTCATTCCATAACGCAAAAGCATTTATGGGTCCTTTCGGCCAGCCAAATTCAGAAGCAAGTCTGTACACTAATTTTTTAAAGTCTTCATCATATTCCGGCATCCATGCCATATCTGTTTTTGTGTTCTGCATCACACCTTTATCGTCTAACCATGGACGTGGAATTCCAAGTGGATGCATTTTTCCATACGCGTTTGGTGCTCCCATCTTTACGAGCACAGCTATATCTGATTTTTGATACGCTATCAGTTTTTCTTTTTCAGATTGATACCATTCTTCAAAATCGGGAGTAGTGGTGGGATGATAATCAACTCCGTGACGAATAGCATGTACTCCCAACCTTTCCAATACCTCGTTTGAATTATCATCCAAACAGAAGGAGGGATATTGAATGCGTTGCTTTGGTGAAGAGAATGTGCGCACGCAACTGGTGATGAACTGCCTTCCGTGCTGGCCGAGATCGGTTACAAATCCATACGCACCAAAGGTTTTAGGTATACTTGGCTTGAGAATAATATTCTGAACTCCTTTAGAGAGTAGACGAACATTAATGGGTATGTTTTCTATTTGACTTATTTTGAACATCTGCGGAGTCCAGATATCATCTGGTCTTCCGCGAGTTCCATACGATATTACTTCAACATTCCCTGCAAGGAAGACTTCCTGCTCTGTGTTATTTTTTAGTTGAATGGTCAACGTTACTTCATCGTTTGGCCATAAAATATTTCCCGGAATAGAACTTTTAATAAGGTGAGCACTTACTGCATGGTCGGTACGATTAACATCAACCCCAAACGTTTCGCCAAACTCAGGAATATCTATTCCGGATACCATTTGGGCTTTCGAAATTGTAAAGAGTATTAAGTAGAAATAGAAAAAAGGAAGAATAACTCTCATGAAACAGTTTTGTTAATCGAACTTTATACTTTCAGCGATTGTACGTTCATCATATTTTAATTTGTATTGATCTAAAACATCCTGCGGCACACCATCCCATTGATTGGGTTTATTGCCCATATAACCTAAATCTTGAATACCTATCTTACTTGTAAAAAATCCAGTGGCAGTTAGATTTCTCATGAGATTAAAAAAGGCAACGCCTTGCTGCATTTCAGGTTTTGCCTTTTCGGGATAGGCAATCTCATCTACCATTAATAACTGCTCTTGTGCGGAACAATTAATAAACGCCTGGTTATTTCTTTTCATGCATTGCACATCAAGCCAGCGTAAACCCCCTCGCATAGGTATTTGATTATCGGGCATATCCTTTACAATAAACTCAATGAATTCCGGCACTTTGGCATCCGTAGCACTTCCTGATGTTTCATCTTTCGGAATGATTATGTCGGCAAGCATGCTGATTGTTTTCATTTCGTGTTCATCGAAAAATGTTTCACTGGCAAGCTTCAACTCCCGTTTTAGTTCATCGGGTGTCCGATCGATTGTAAAGGTTTTAGGTAGTTCCTTAACTTCTTCCTTTTTAGCAGGCTCGCAAGATTGAAGCAGTAATCCTGCACCAGCAGAACCCACCACTAAACTTTTTAAATATTTTCTTCTGTCCATAATAATTAGTATTTAATAGTTGGTATTTAGTATCAAGACTTGAAATGTGCGACTAGAGTGATGAGTCTAACGTCTAGCTACTTAATACTAAATACTATTTTTATAAATTTTGCTTTTTTAGTTCATCAATAATGTATTCACTTGTTCTCATTGAAAGTGCCAGGATTGTCCATGTTGGATTTTTGTCCGCTTGTGAAACAAACACACCACCATCTACTACAAAAAGATTTTTACAATCGTGCGCCTGGTTGTATTGATTAACCACTGATTTCTTTGGATCATTTCCCATGCGTGTAGTACCTACTTCATGAATAATTGCTCCCGGAGTTGCCAGTCCATAGTTATTTTCTTTCGTAGCCCTTTCAGAAGTTACTACCCCGCCCGATGCATGAATAATTTCCTCGAAGGTTTCGTGCATGTGCTTGGCTTGTTTGATTTCGTAGTCGCTCCATTTGTAGTTGAAGCGCAATACAGGTATGCCATATTTATCAACGGTTGTTGGGTCGATCTCACAATAATTATCTTCTCTGGCAATAGCTTCACCTCTTCCGGCCATGCCAAATGATGCGCCATAGAAATAGCGGTAATCGTCTTTTAATGAAGCACCGTATCCACCTGCTTTTTTTTGTACACCATTTCTTCCTGGATATTTCCCATTCGTATTTTGGATGTCGAACCCAAATCCATACCCTGGCATATTCATTCCACCACCATATTCAATATGATAACCACGTGGAAAGTCAAGCTTCTTGTTATCGAGCCACCAAGGCGTATAAATATGAGTGCCGCCAACACCATCTTCATTGTATCTTTTTCTTCCTACCAGATCAGGAAGTATTCCAGCCATTCCTGTACCGGTTGAATCAAGAAGATATTTGCCAACAACTCCACTTGAATTGGCGAGACCATTTGGACTTTGTGTTGATTTTGAGTTCAGCAGCAAACGTGCCGATTCGCAGGCACTGGCTGCCAATATAACAACCTTTGCGTTTACGGTATATTCTTGCAGATCATCTTTGTTGACAAACGATACTCCGGTTGCTAATCCTTCGTCATTGGTTAATACCTCTCGCACCATCGCGTTCGGAATAATATCAACGTGACCGCTGGCTACAGCAGGTTTGATTAAAACAGATGAGGATGAAAAATCTCCATAAACAGTACAGCCTCTGTAGCATTGCGAACAAAAGAAGCAAGCACCTCTCTCTTTATTATTTGGTAGAGGACGTGTAAGAATAGAGAGTCGTGATGGAATAACGGGTATTCCTAAAGTAGCGCCTGCATTTTTAATAAACATTTCGTGCAAGCGGGGTTTAGGAGGAGGAAGAAAAATGCCATCCGGTTCGTTGGGCATACCTTCCTTTGAACCAAAGACACCAATCAACTGATCTACTTTATCATAGTAAGGAGCAACATCTTCGTATCCGATGGGCCAGTCTTCACCAAGTCCATCAATACTTTTATGTTTAAAATCGCGAGGCCCGAAGCGTAATGAAATCCTTCCCCAGTGGTTGGTGCGTCCGCCTAACATGCGTGAACGAAACCAATCAAATTTAGTCCCGTCCTTGGTTGTATACGGTTCACCCTCCAGTTCCCAACCACCGTATGCTGCATCAAAGTCTCCAAAATTTCTGTATGCTGTGCTGGCACCTCGCCTTGGAGACTCCCACGGCCATTTCAGTTGCATTACATTTTTGGCCGGGTCATACATCGGTCCGGCTTCCACCACTACTACGTTAATACCTGCCTTTGCTAAGGTGTACGCAGCCATGCCACCACCTGCTCCGGAGCCTACAATGCACACATCATACGACTTAGATGTTTTCTTAATTTGAAAATCTGACATAATACTTTCGAATAATTTCTCGAAATATAAATTTTCAACCTGAAGATTTTTAAACCGAGAATTCCCGATGACTATTTTATAACAGCAAAACCATGGTTCTGAACTGGGTTGATAGAGAATTGTACTAAATGAAAAGTTGAAAAAGGCATTTGCGGTAGATTTGTAATGCAAACGGTTACTGTAAATCGCCATTCAAAAGTTTGGAGATAGATTTTGAGTTGAAAGAGTATGGCAATGCGGTATGCAATGAATAGTGAAAGACTGTCCAGTTAGTTCTACTCAGTAATCGAAACACTTTACTTTAACTATGCGATACCTATTTCTTTTTCTACTGATGATTATTTCTGAAGACTGTGAATCTCAATCTTCCGAATCTATTCCAACAAAAAGTTCATTGAAGTTTGTCAAAAAAATGATTGCCAGTGAAAACTTTGAATCAGTGGGTGTATTTGATATCGATGGCGATCAAATTGTTGATTTAGTATCCGGTGGTTTTTGGTACAAAGGACCCGATTATACTTCAAAGAACTTTATTGCTGAAATTCAACGGTTTAGCACTGAATACTATGATGATTTCTCAACAATCCCTATGGATGTAAATGAAGACGGTTATATGGATTTTATAACCGGAGGATGGTGGGGTGAAAATTTAGTGTGGCGCGAAAATCCTAGAAAGGGAAATATCTGGACAGAGCATAGCATTGGTACTACGGGAAATATTGAGACTACCAGGGCTTTCGACCTCGATGGTGATGGAAACCTTGAAATCATTCCCAATACACCCGGTCAGCCCTTAAACATCTATAAAAAAGAAAAAGGAAAAGCTTCTTTTAAGGCAACACAAATCAATGAATTACAAGGCCATGGTTTGGGTTTTGGAGATATTAACAAGGATGGAAGAAATGATATTATACTAAGCACAGGTTGGCTTGAATCTCCAATAAAAACAACACTGACGTGGAAATTTCACGCTGAATTTGCTTTGGGTCTTGCTGGCGTTCCCATTATTGTAACAGATGTCAATAAAGACGGATTGAATGACATGATTGTGGGACAAGCACATGACTACGGACTGGATTGGTATGAACAACGCTTGGATAACCAAACTAGAAAATGGATAAAGCACCCAATCGATCCATTTAATTCACAATATCATACAATGGAATGGGTAGATATTGATAATGATCAACAACCTGAACTAATAACAGGAAAGAGGTTTAGGGCACACAATGAAAAAGATCCCGGATCATTTGATCCCATTGGATTGTATTATTTCAAATGGAATGGAGAAAGCTTTACAAAACAAGTTATTGCTTATGGAGAACTAGGGGTTGGGAAAGGAACAGGTATTTTCTTTTCGGTATTTGACTTGGATAAAAACGGATGGCCAGATATTATTACCGCAGGTAAAGACGGCCTTTGCATATTTTATAACATGGGGAAATGAAACGCAGTTTGAGTTTCAAATAAGTAAGCATGACTAATATTTGAATAAACACATAAAATAAAATGCATTAATACTATGATAAAACTAACCTGTTGCGTTCTGTTTGCTGCTTTAACGATTGGTGCCTTTGCGCAAAATACCAACACAACGCCCAAGCCAAAAGAAAGAATAATACTGTTTAATGGCAAGAATCTGGAAGGCTGGGAGGGCGATACAAAAATCTGGCGAGTGCATCGGGGTGCCATTGTGGGCGGTAATAAAAAGGAGCAAATACCTCAGAATGAATTTTTGTGTACGACATCATCGTATAAGAATTTTGAACTGGAAGTTAAGTTTAAGATCAAAGGTTACAAGGGTTTTGTTAATGCAGGTGTGCAGTTTCATAGTCAGCGATTAACGAATCCATCCAACGAAATGGCAGGATACCAGGCCGATATAGGTGGAGATTGTATGGGTTCGTTATATGATGAATCGCGAAGAGATAAGTATTTAGTTCAGGCCGATCAAAAGAAAGTGAGTATTAAAAGGGGATGGAATCAATACAAGATCCGTTGTAAGGATAATACTATCACGCTATCTATAAATAATGTAGAGACATTGACCTATACAGAACCTGATCCTTCAATTCCGCAATCTGGAAAAATAGGATTACAAATTCACGGTGGCGGAATTTTGGAAGTTTTTTACAAAGATATTGTGCTGACACAGTTAGATTAATTTGGTTGTATGATTGCAGGAGTGTTAAGTTTTTCTTGACGGTTGGTTTAATTCTATTCGAATAAAATTGTGCAAGGCCTCACCCTCGGTCCCTCTCCGGAGGAGAGGGAGGACTATATATTGATGATGTTATAGTGAATGGATGTACCAGTGGCAGTGGTGGTTCTACAACCAAGATAGAAAATGCGGATTCTGGTTGGACTTGGAGTGGCTATACGTTAGACCCTTGCACTACCTGTTCAGGAGGATCGGCTCATTCTTCAACAACAGTGGGTCATTATGGACACTACGTCTTTACAGGTAATAACTTAGA
>JANODK010000197.1:0-21417 GCA_031412655.1 Chryseolinea sp. | reverse complement strand
GGACATTTATGTCTTGGGAAATGAATGGCAAAAATATTTGGCTTTAGCCAAGATTACATTGGGCTAAAGCCCCTTTGGTTTATTTTTATTTGTTCCCCGACATAAATGTCGGGGCTATTTTTCTAATGCATAATCTGGGTTTAAAAAAAAGAGCGGCTTTTATGCCGCTCTTTTAATTCTATTTTATTTGAACTTTAAAGGTATTCCGGATTCTGATTCAAATTACTATTCAAATCCAATTCGCTTTGAGGAATTGGCTTAATCAGATATTTCGGCTTCCAGTTTGTATTTGCAGCACCTCTTCCGAAATCAATGTCGGCATCAATATCAATCAAACCTGCACGGTGCCAGCGAACAAGATCAAAGTAACGATGACCTTCAAAAGCGAGTTCAACTCTGCGTTCATGCATAAGAAAATCTACCATTTGATCTTTCGTTGAACCAGCATCTCTATCCGCCAATATTAGCCCGCTTGGATCGGCTCTTCTGCGAACCTGATTAATTAAAGTGGCAGCTCCAGAAACATCGTTGCTTCCTAATAATTTAGCTTCAGCCAACATTAACAGAACGTCAGCATAGCGAATTATCCGATCATTATTTCCGCTCCAATTAAGAGGAAAACGGAAATTTAAATCTTCTCCTTTAATATATTTAGAGGGAGTTGAACCCGTTACTGACCAAAGTGAACTGTATGGAGTTCCATTGAAATCATCACCATCAAGATAAATAGACTCTACCCTTCTTGGGTCATTGGGTTCAAATTCATCCTGCATTTCTTGAGTGACATGTACATTTCCATATCCTAGACCATTTGCATCTGGAGCACAATTTCCAGCGTTGCAAGACGGTCTCCAAAAAATTAACCGTCCAGTTCCAGCTGCTCCAACGTTCTGATCATCTTCAAGACCAAAATCAGTTGGTAGCCATGGGTTGAAATCACCTCTTGAAAATTGAATTTCAAAAATCGATTCAGCGTTGTTCTCGCTACTTATGCTAAAGTTATCACCATAGGATGGTATCAAAGTATACTTACCAATCAAACTTGTGAATTCAGCAGCAGCTTTTGTATAATAGGAGTTGTCATTTTGCCATTGTGCACGATACAAATAGACCTTTCCTAACAATGCAGCAGCTGCACCACTTGTTGCGCGACCGAGGTTTTGTGCATTCCATGTAGCTGGAAGATTTGCTTTTGCGAATTCTAAATCAGAAGCAACTAAATCCCATATTTCACCGGGTTCTGAGTTTGGCTTTCGCGCGTCTTCGATGGTTGTAATTCGTGAAGCCGAAACAGGAGGCGTTCCAAAATTTATGGCAAGTAGAAAATGAAAGTAGGCTCGAATAAACTTTGCCTCTGCTTCAAACCTCGGTTTATTCGCCTCATCTGCAAAACCTGTTGCTAAAGGTAATCGATCTAAAATTATATTCGAGCGCTGAATGCCTTTGTAAAACTCTTGCCAAAGATAGGAGAACTGCCCGTTGTCCGGGTTCCAGTTAAAATCTTCCTGATCGTTATTCGAGTTATTTCCTGGTACAACATCATCATCCGGGTAAAGTATTCCTTGAAACCATCCAGTGCCTCCCTGATCCCAACTAAGATTGAGTAAAGTGGAGTATGGAGACAGAGATGCTGCTTCAAAATCTTTCTCGTTTTGGTAGTAGGTATTTTCATCCAATTGCCCCAGAGGTGCCAAATTCAATTGATCATCGCACTCTGTAAAAAGAAAACAGAGCAGAATTACGGTAAAACTAATTACTATTTTTTTCATAGTTTGGTTTTTAAGAATCATATTAAAACTGAAGTTGAATACCCGCCTGTATGGTGCGTGGTTGCGGAATATTACCAACATCTGTCCCGGCACCAATCTGGTTGCTGTCTGAACCATAACTCACCACTTCTGGATCTAAACCTGTATATTTTGTTATTCTGAACAAATTGGTAGCCGCTACATACACCCTAGCACTAGTGAAGGCTTTGGTTTTAGTAAGTAAAGTTTTCGGCAAGCTATAACCGAGTTGAATATTTTTAAATCGTAAGAAGCCTGCATCTTCAATCCATCGGCTTGAGAAACGTCCGTTGTTATATGGGTCACCTGCAATTGCCCTAGGCATTGTATTGCTTGTCCCTTCGCCTGTCCATCGGTCTTGGGTCGTAGTGAATTTATTTCTGCCATACGCATCTAACGATTCGCCCGCTGCACGGACTGAGTTATACACTTGTATTCCCGAAACTCCTTGAAATAAAATTGATAGGTCTATTCCTTTGTAATTGGCATTGAAAGAGATTCCATAATAAAAGTCAGGAATAGTTTTACCCAAATAGGTTCTATCATTTGCATCAATTTGTCCATCTGGCTGACCAGAAAACTGTTGACCTTCCGGTGCATCGGGTCCTGCCGGTCCATTATTATCCTCGAAAATAATATCTCCAGGCTGCGCAATGCCTGATGTGCTCTTATCTTCCAACGCTGCATCGGCCTGAGCATCGTTTTGATAAACTCCAGTTGATTTGTAACCGTAAAAATAACCGATAGGGTAGCCAACTGCTGTTCGGTAATCTCCCGATGCGAACTCTTCTACTCCAGGTGCTAACGAAACGAGCCTATTTTTAACAGTAGTAATATTACCGGAAATAGTAAACTGAATATCCTTTCCAATTGTCCCATTGTAGCCCAGTTCTATTTCAATGCCTTTATTATTTACTAAGCCGGCATTTACTGTAGTACTTCCAAAACCACTAGTCTTCGGTATTGGTAAATTGTACAAGAAATCGGTTGTGTTTCTATTGTAATAAGTAGCCAACAGACTCACCTTATTATCAAAAAAGGATACATCAAACCCTGCATCAAAGGTTTCCATTTTCTCCCAATTCACATCTCTATTTGGAAAAATTGAAAGAGTTGGAGCTTGAAGGCTTGAACTTCCTAAGCCGTAATCAGGTGTGAAGGATATCCTTCCAACATATGGAAAGCTAGTGGTATTTTGGTTTCCTGTTTTTCCCCAACTTCCTCGTATTTTTAAATCAGAGATAAATGCAACACTAGAGAAGAAAGTTTCCTCACTTACTCTCCAAGCTGCAGAAACTGCAGGGAAATTTCCATATCGGTTTTCCGGGGCAAAGCGTGAAGTTCCGTCTCTGCGTATACTGAACGTAACTAAGTATTTACTTTTATAATCATACGAGATTCTTCCTATGTATCCCGCAAGTGCATCATTACTAAGGTATGAGCCTGCATTCGAAAAGATGCGTACATCTGTTCCATTTATGTTTGTAAGTGTTCCTTGTTGATTTTTTATGCTTTGATAAAATGCTGGATCATCGCTTAAATAGTCTGAGCCACCATAACTCAAACCGTTACTTCTAAATTTTTGATACTCCACACCAGCAATCACGTTAAATGTATGATCTCCAAATGTGTTGCCGTAATTAAGGGTATTGGTAAATACTTGAGCTATATTTTCACTTCTGGCGTCTCCGTAAGCGTTAATGTCCCGTGCAAGTCCCATTTCAGGCGCGGTATACCCTGGTTGCCATCCAGTGTTCTTTCCATAACTAAAATCAAGTGAAGCTGCTGATCTGAACTTTAAACCTTTAATGATTTCAAGTTCAGCATATAAGCCACCCAACATACGCAATGTCTTATCACGATTGTCGAGGATACTATTGATGCCATATTGATTAGCAATGGTCAGGCCACCAACGTTTAAGTTACCATTAAAGCCATAGCGATTTCCAGGTATTGGACTATTCGGACTGTTATTATCATAGATGCTAAAAAAAGGAGGCATATTTGATGTCCCTGCGTATAAGAAACCATCACCACCAGCATTCATTCCTCGAACTACTTCTTGGTAGGAAAGTGTAAGGGTCTCACCAAATTTAAATTTCTTACCAATTTTATAATCGCTGTTTATACGTAATGAGTACCTATCCAGATCCCATTTTGGAACCATCGCATCTTGAGAAAAATATCCAAATGAAACGTAATAATTGGCATCATCATTTCCTCCTGAAACGGATAGGTTGGTGCTCGTTATTGGAGCATTTTTAACAACTACCGCTTTTTGCCAATCAGTATTAACATTCAAATAAGGGCTACCTGCTACCAAGTCTGGTTGAAGTACCTGAAATCCTGGGTCTCCAGGGGCAAGTCCATCTTGTATATTCCGGTTTGTTAAGGATTCTTGTGTTAGACTAACATAATCCGCGGTACTATTCCATGAATAGGTCTTTGGAAAATTCTGAACCCCATAATAGCTATCAAGATTAATTCTTGGTTTGCCTGTTTTACCTCGTTTTGTTGTTATGAGAATAACACCATTCGCAGCACGCACACCGTACACCGCAGTAGCGGAAGCATCTTTTAGAACTGACATGCTTTCAATATCGCTTGGGTTAATTGTCGATAGAGGATTAGTATTTCCCCCAGAAACGTTTCCTACTGGAATACCATCGATAACAAATAAAGGCTGTGAATTACCAACAGTTCCAACACCTCTAATTCGGATAGCCACCGGAGAACCCGGTGTTCCATCTACATTCGTTATTTGAACTCCTGAAATTCTACCTTGCAACGCTGCATCGGCACTTGCAACAGGCAATTGTTGAATCTCTTTGGCTTGAATGGTTCCAATTGATTCGGTCATCAATTTTCTGCTTTTCTCACCGTAACCAATTACCACGACTTCATCTAGTTGATTAATATTCGAAGACATTGAAACATCAATACTTGTCCTTTCACCAACAGAAACTTCTTGTGGCTCATAACCAATAAAAGAGAAAGTAACCACATCGCCAGATTTTACATCAATGCTGTAGTTTCCTCCTGAATCAGATACTGTACCACTTGTTGTTCCCTTTACAAGGATTGAAACACCCGGAAGACCGGTGCCGTCTGCGGCATCTGTTACTTTACCAGTAACATTTCGTTGCTGCGCGGAGGCACTCCAGGCCAACGCCATGCAGTAACAGATTAGTAAAATTTTTCTCATCATAATGTTGGGATTAAATTTGTAAACATTTAGTGGCATCAATTTGTGCAAAGCATCAATTATATTCATCCTGTACTTCCCTGTTTCGGTTGCGAAATCGTTTGATTTTCATACTAACACGAAAATGTTTACAAAAATTATATACATTTAAGTACATAATTATTATGCACCATACCATGACAGTGCAGGATGCCGGGAGTATATGAGATAATTTTAACGCTTAAATAATATGAAATCAGAATTGCCAGAAATTGATGAATCATCGAAAGTTCCAAAGTATAAGCAGGTGGCCGATATCATTATATCAAACATTGGAAATGGGATTATTAAATTGGGAGATAGGATACCTTCTATTAATCAAACCAGTGAACAGTTCTTGCTTTCTCGCGATACGATAGAAAAGGCATACAAAAATTTACGCAGGAGGGGAGTCATCACAGCGGTGCGCGGAAAAGGTTTCTACATATCGTCTACCTCACGCACCTTTGAAAAGAGAATACTGTTGGTCTTTAATAAATTGAGTGATCATAAAAAAGCAATTTATAATTCGTTCAAAAAAAAATTGGGTGATTCGAGTAGTGTTGATTTACAGATACACCACTCGGATAATAAAATGTTAGAGAAGATCATCATTGAAAATCTTGGTAAGTATGATTACTATGTAATCATGCCTCACTTAAAAGATGAAACAGAAAGTGTGAAAGCTATTATCAACAGAATACCAACAGAAAAATTATTTCTAATCAATAAAGACTTACAAGGTATCATTGGTTCTTACGGTTGTGTCTATGAAGATTTTGAAATGGATATTCTACAAGCTCTTCAAAGTGGTATTGATCGGATTAAGAAATACAAAAAGCTGGTGATGGCTTTTCCTACCGAGAATTATTATTGCACCGGTATTCGCGATGGGTTTGTGAGGTTCTGCAAAGAAAACTCCTTTAGTTTTGAAGTCATTGACAAAGCGACTAATTATAACGTGAAGGCTCGTGAATTGTATATTGTTATTGAGGAAGCTGATTTAGTTGAGATTGTAAAAAACGCAACAAGTAAAAGTTTAGTGCTTGGCAAAACACTAGGCATTATTGCTTATAACGATTCGCCCTTTAAAGAAATATTGGCTGGCGGTATTGCTTCTCTGAGTACCGACTTTGATAGGATGGGAGCCGAGATAGCAGACATGATCCAAACCCGAAATCATAGAAAAATAAAAAATCCCTTTTCATTAATTTTAAGAAGTTCAGTTTGATGTCGGAAAATTTTCAGTTTCTCTGATGGGCGTGGAATAGAGGTTATCGTACGTTGTCTATGATTTTTATTTCATATTGCTTTAGTAGCACAGCGCTTGTATCCGAAATCCACACCTCTTGATTTTCGTTTGTATAATTCCAAATTATGGCTTTCTGGTTGTCGAAAAATATTCCATCAGCTTTTAGTGGTGTGTTGCATTTTGAAGCGTAAACAAAATCAGATTGGATAGAAAACAAAGTTAGCAAGGCGTCATAGGCTGGGAATGGATTTCCTTCTGATGAGATAATTCCGAGCAATCCCACAACGTCATAATAGGTAACGGCTGCTGCCCCGCCTTCTACTAATTTTTTTATGCTGCCAAGTGTCCATACTCCACAGAATGAAGTGGTTTGTCGTGGATCAATTCGTTGCTTCCAGTCAAGGTTTTTTTCTTTTGCGTCAGTAGCATACGGATTGTATCGCTTACGCAATGTTACTGGAGAAATGTGTATTGCACTTCCAGGGTAAAGAGCTTTTGCACTTAAGACCGTATCGCGTTGCGCTTCCAGATTTTCAATCAGACTGGTATCGTCAAAAGCATGTTCTTGCGGATGAATGGAATACGTTATAAAATCGGCATGGCCTGGTGAGAATGCATTTCGGTTGAGTTCCGTAAAATTAAAATCTGTCCCAATCCCAATTTTAACATAAGGTAAATACGCTTTCACTTCCGGAATGGATTCAATGATAGAAGAGGTAGTGGCTAAAGATTGTGAGTGAAGAAGGGTGAGATACTTTATATTCAATCTATTTTGCGCAACGAGTGTTGAAAAGGTATGTAATTCCTCTTTGTAGCTATCGGACAAATGAAGCACAATTTCTAATGGTAGTTGAAAATTTGATGCACGCACACAAGCGTCTGAAAAATCAGCAACCCACGTATCATTAAATTTCACTTCAACACGATAGTGTGATAGAGTGAGATCGGCAATCAAATCGCACAGGCGGTGTTGAATGGAATCATGAAATGCACAATCTGAAATACCTATTGATGGAAATTTTATTTTCTGATCTGAAACATGAATTCTGATTTCTTCTGCTGAATTTGGTTTGGGAAGCGTTTCAGGTTGAAAGATAATTCGCTGATTCACTTCACTTCCTTTTTTTAACAAAACTGGAAAGGGTTCATCAAGCGGAGTGCAAAACGTTTTGAACGAAGCATCTGTCCAATTTCGTTGGTCTTCTGTTTCAAACAAATCACCTTCAAAGGACAGGCAATACCAACTATCAACTTTCCAACGAAGTTGTTTTATATTTTTAAATGGATTGTTTGGTGCAATGTTCACTGGAAACGAATCCGTAGAAATTTTTCCATCATCATGAATTATTTCTACTGGTTGCCCTGAACAGGAATGTATGGGATGAAGTACGCAGAAGCCTGCTCTGTTTTTTAAAACATCTTGCAGCGCTTCACCTTTTATTGTAAAGGTAATGCTCCCATCTGGTTCACCCGTTAATAATGTAGACCACTTAAAAATTGCCGTTTCATTTTTGTATTGAAAACAATCGTATTCAATGTGAAAGGAGTTGCTCTCATGCTTTATGATTTCATTTTGAATGTAAGGGGTGTAAGTTCCCCAGTTTTCATCTCGCAACGCGAAGTATATCATCCTAAGGACTTCTTTCCCCTCACAAATGACATAGCGCAAAAAACCATTTTCATACTCTACTTCAACAGGCCCGGCATGAAGCTTCATTTTATTCGCGATTGTTAAGAAACGAATCTACATTTTCCTTGGTGATTTTTATCAAGCCTGTATTTACGATATACGGAATACTCGTGATTCCTGCCTTCAAATCACTTTGCGAAAGCCTGTTTGTACGATGAACCATGTCGTATAAAAATTGCGCTCCGTAGTGAGTAAAGAGTTCTCGTTTTTGTCCAGCCAGCATGTGGATCGTTCCTTCTTTTACAAGGGCAAGATGTTCAGGTTCCCAATCAACGGTAGTAATTTTTACACGGCCTGCCTTTCCTGATTCTTTTACGGCCAGCGCGATACCAGGTCCTGAGTTTGAATCAAAGCCGCAAACTCCTGCCAAGTCAGGATGAGCGGAGAGAACATCAGAAGTTATACGTGCAGCTTCTTCAACATTTGCTTTGTCATCATACTTTCCCACCAATTCAATGCCGGGATAATTTTTAAAAACATCGAGCATCCCCTGAAAGCCAGCTTCCATGTTGTTCAATCCTAATATCCCCATGTAGGCCACCTTACCTTTTCCATTTATTAGTTTTACCATTTCTTCTCCTTGCATTTCCCCAATCTCATACCAATCCGTTCCGATAAACGCATGACGGTTTGAATTGGGAATATCAGAATCATATACCACGGTTGGAATGCCCGCTGCCACAGCCTTGTTGATAACTTGTGCTAACGCAGGGTCAGTACCATTAATTAATAATCCGGATGGATGTGTGCCGATCACTTCTTCGATGGTGTTTATCTGTGCTGGAACATCCCACTCAGCCGGCCCTAGAATGGATACTTTTACATTGTTCGCTTCACCCCATTTTTTAAAGGCCGCTTGATCGTGATTTACATACATCGGCATAGTAACGGCTGTTGTTACCATTACATATTCTTCGTTTTTAGTTTTTATTTCTTCTGTATCTATGGATTGCTTAACAACTTCAGTTGAGCTTCTCGGAGGAAGTTCACACGAAAGTGTAATGCAGCAAAGTAATAACAGGATGACACGCATGAAGAAGAATTTAGATTTTTGAAAATCGTTTTTGCAATACTTTATCAGCCCACAACGTACCGATAAGAATAATGCCCAGAATAATTTCCTGCCAGTAACCCGACACACGGGAAATGACCATGATGTTGGCAATCAATGCCATAAACAAAGCTCCAAGTAGTGCACCCGGAATTTTTCCACTGCCACCACTCAGGCTTGCCCCACCCAGTATTGCTGCGGTTATCACACGTAACTCCAATCCTCGGCCCATAGTTGGGAGCGCTGCGCCTAAACGTGACGACAATAGTACTCCAGCAACACCGGCCAATCCTGCGGAAAGCATGAAGGCAATTACTTTCATTTTCTTTACACGAATGCCCGAGAGATCGGCCGCTTTTTCATTACCACCAATGTAGTAGTAGCGCCTGAAGAAAATCGTTTTGTTTACCAGGAATGTGAATAGTATGATCGTGAGCAACATATACCATACCGGCATCTGCACACCTAGCAATTTCGATTGGCTAATGGCATTAAACCAATACGGAAGATTTTGTATGGCCGATCCACTCGCCAGTAGTGCAAGTCCGCGCACGATGCCTAACATGGCTAATGTTTGAATCATCGGGTTGATGTTTTGATATGCGATAAGGTATCCGTTAATCCAGCCAATGAAAACAGAAGCAAGTATTCCGATAGTAACGGCTACGGGTACAGGTAAATTTAAAAAATGAAGAACGTATGCTGTGAGACATCCTGCAAAGGCAACCACTGATCCAACCGACAAATCAAACACTCCGGAGATAAGAAGTATCATCATACCCACAGCTACTATGGTATCCGTAGAAAGGTTTAATAAAATCTGACTCAGGTTTTCGAAAGTAGGGAAGGTGTTAGGAAAAATAACACTGGCTACAATGGTAACAACAATCAGTAAGATTGCAAGGGAGTAAATTCTTTCCTGAAGTATCTTTGAGAGCATATTTTCCTTTTGAATGAATTAATAGGTGGAAAGGGTAAGCAATTTTTCTTCTGTCGCTTCTGCGGATGAAAGTTCTCCGGCCAGCGTTCCTTTTTTAATGACGAGAATTCTATCGCATAATCCCAGAAGTTCGGGCATGTCGCTGGAGATCATGATAATTCCTTTTCCTTGTGAGGCCAGCGATTTAAGTAGTTCATAAATCTCAAACTTTGCACCCACATCAATTCCGTGTGTAGGTTCATCAACAATGAATACCTCCGGGTTTGTTAACAACCATTTGGCCAACACAACTTTCTGTTGATTACCTCCGCTCAGGTTCACAACTTTTTGCTGAACATTCGTTGTGGCAATTTTTAATTTATCCTTTAGTTCAACGGAACGCTGAGCTGCTTCGGTTGCATTATAAATATGACTGGTTAAATTGTTATGAGTTACAGTAATGTTATCCTGAACACTCATCTCTGAAAACAATCCTAAACTTTTTCGCTCTTCCGGAACGTAAGCCATACCTTTTGAAATTGTATCAAAGGGATGATTTGTATTGAGAACGACATTGTTCAATACTACATCACCCGATTCAATTTTATCGGCACCAAAAATGGCACGAGCAATTTCTGTTCGACCTGCGCCAACCAATCCGGATAAGCCCAGAATTTCGCCACGGTGTAAATTGAAACTGACGTTGTGAAATTTTTGTCCCGAGAGGTTTTTTACGGAAAGTAAAATTTCTATTTGCCGATATGATTCAGATTTCAAACTATTGATTTCGCGACCCACCATTAGCTTGATCAATGATGCCTTTGTTAGATTTTGTTTCAGAAAAGTTCCCTGATATTTTCCGTCTTTTAAAATTGAGATGCAATCGGCCAATATGAATAATTCATCCAATCGGTGAGATATGTAAATAATTGCAACGCCTTCTTTTTTTAGCTTTTGAAGTATTTCAAATAGTGTTCTTGTTTCTTTGTCGGTGAGCGATGCAGTTGGTTCATCAAGGATTAGTATAGCAGGTTTCTGCGACAAAGCTTTGGCGATTTCCACCATTTGCTTCTGCGCTGGGGATAAAGACGAAACCAAAGTATTAGGAGTTATCTGATCTAACTTCAATCGTTGTAAAAGGAGGGAGGTTTTCTCATAAAGTTTACCAAATTGAATGATGCCAAATTTATTTACAGGATGATCGTTGGCAAATACATTCTCTGCTACATTCAAGCTATCTATCAAACTTAGATGTTGGTAAACTATGGAGATTCCTAACGCGAATGCATTTTGCGGACTACGAATTATCTGAGTGAGTTGATCCAATACAATTGTTCCTTCATCAGGCTGGAGATTTCCGGCAAGAATGTTCATCAGTGTACTTTTGCCTGCCCCATTCTCGCCACACAATGCGTGTATTTCTCCCGCATGGATGGAAAGCGTAACATCACTCAAGGCTTTCACTCCTGGAAAGGTTTTGCTGATATGATTGAGTTGCAGATGTTTCATCAAAATATTTTCATATCAATGAGTTGCTTTGTTTTTGCAGATGCGTAAGCAGCATGTACTAGGCGAACCGTTTCGAAATTATCAGCTCCGGTTGTTTCGGCTGACGATGAACCTTGTAATGCATTTAAGATATCACGATTACAATCGACAATGCTCGAGTGTACCAATGCATATTTCGGATCAAGCCACGAATACAATTTAGGTTCAACGTTAAATATTTCAGTTCCTTTTCGCGTGGTGAGCCTAAGTACACAGTCTCTTGTTAACTCGATCGATCCATGTTCCCCTTCCACCAGTACAAAAGTTTGTGGGAAAGATTCATACTCCAGAATAGAGGCATACGACATTTCTGCATAGCATGAAATTCCGTTTTTCATTTTCATCAACACGTTTGCCACATCTTCGCCTTTTATTTTCGGATTAACGGAATGAGTTTGACAAAGTAATGTATCTACTTCACCAAAAAGAAACCGACATACGTCAAGAATGTGTGAGCCGATGTCGGTGAGAATAAATTCATCCAATTCTGCCAGAAAAGGCTGGTTGTCGAATACAGGAAAGCCTGAACAGAATGTAACGCGCGCTTTAAAAACGTTGCCAATTGTTCCTCCATCCAGCAACGCTTTCAATTTTCGGATTGGTGCTTGCCAGCGAAAATTTTCGTGAATGAAGAAAGGTACTTTATAGTGATTGCATACCTTCACCATTTCTTCTGCTATAGCAAGTTTTGGCGCCATCGGCTTTTGACAAATAACAGCGATACCTCTTTTGGCTGCCATTTCAGTGAAGACTGGATGCGTGTCTACGTCCGTGATAATGTCAACGAAATCGAGTTTCTCGTTGTCGAGTAGTTTTTCAACATCATCATAAACCGAAATTACTTTGAATTGATGAGCCAGCGTTTCGGCTTTTGATTTCGTTCGATTGTACAGTGCAACAAGTTCAACGCCATTCAACTCCATCCATGCAGGAATCTGATAGTTGGCCCAAAAACCTGTTCCAATTACAGCGAAGCGAAGGTTTTTCATTGTTTAGTAATTCGATAATTCTTAATCACTTCAAGGCACCTGTAAGTTTAAATACCCATGCATATTCGCAGGGTATTGTTGCCGGTGTCATCATAGGTGGGGTTATGGTTGCACCCGAGTACTTGACCGCACCACTAAAGCCTAAGAGCTTAACATTCGCTGGTTTTTTTATACCGGGTATAGAAAAACCCTTTTCGGGATATTTGGTAAACAATACATATAAGTCGTTTCCTTTTGTTGTATAAAAAACGGAGGGATCATTTTGTGTAGGTGCTTGCTTCCACGCTCGTGTTCCGTAAATTGCTTCGCCATTTATCTTTAGCCATTGTCCCATATCCGATAAACGCTGTTGCATGATCACCGGAATTCGCCCATCCGCTGTTGGGCCAATGTTTAATAATAAATTTCCACCGCGAGCCACTTTGTCGATAAGTATTTTGATTAATGCTTCTGACGAATTGTAATCTTCGAGGTTTTCATTTCGATTGTAACCAAAAGAAGACCCTATACCTCTGCATTCCTCCCACGGGTGATCAATTTTTTTGGCGAGTGCATTTTGATCATGGACTAGATCGTATTCAGTTGTAAATATGCCACCATGAACACTGCGTGTTTCTTTTCCCCATCGGTCATTAACCACCACATCTTTTTTTACAGGGGAATCAGTATAGAGCCAGGAAAGAAACTGTGTACTCTTCCATACTTCGGAAGGGTAATCCCATTCACCATCTGTCCACAGAATATCCGGCTTATACCGGTTTACCAGTTCTTTCATTTGGGGAATCATATGTTCATCTACATAACGGTTTATATCTGCTTTATAGAGTGGATTATACCATTCGTACAAGGAATAGTAATACCCCATGCGTAGCCCCTCTGCACGAACTGAAGTTAACAGGTCGCCTGCCAGATCACGATGCGGGCCAACGTCAGCGGCATTCCAATTCCAGGAGTATTGGCTTGGCCAAAGTGTAAACCCTTCGTGATGTTTTGATGTAAGTACAACATATTTTGCCCCAGACGCCTTGAAAATTTTCGCCCAGTCGTTAGGATTGAACAAGTCAGCTTTAAAGTCCGCTACAAAATCCTGGTATTGAAAATCTTTACCATACGTTTTGGTATGAAAATCAGAGAATAACGTATGCACTTTACCTTCGGATGACTTCAGCCGCCACCAATACCACTCAGCATAGCATTCATATATGCTAGCACCATCGCGCGGAAGCGGACCCCAGGCTGGAACTGAAAATACTCCCCAATGAATAAAAATGCCAAACTTTGAATCTTCAAACCATTCAGGAACGGGGCGACTATCAATAGATGCCCAGTTAGATTCATATTGTTGTGCCTGCATGAAAAAGCTCGGCAAACTAACAAAGAGAATGAGTAATACTTTTTTCATGATAGGACATTGTGTTAAAGTTAGTTTCAAGAAAATATAAAATTTCAGATGGAGATCGTATATCTAATTCCCGGGTGTCCCAAATTTTAAAGAAGCATCATCGATTATCAATACCCAGTCTTTAGCTTCTAGGGGTGGTGTGAATGATTTGATACTATTTCCATTTACCGATTTCTCTTTTTTAGCTACACCCGTTCGCACATCGTACCACCATACATTTTTTGAACGTCCTGTAATTTTGCTTAAATCAATCGTAACAGGGGTATTTTGAGGTAGGTAAATCATAGCGTATGATTTATTTTCATCTCGAGTAGCATATACGATGTCGACATAAGTTTTTCCGACAGTCGACTTGATAATGCTTTGATCGGCAACTCTGGTGAAGTATGGGCGAGATAGCATTAATTTTTTTAAATACTGCATTTGGGTCGCTCCATTAGCACCTGTAGCTTTTTTCCAACCAATGATAGTATCGCCAGGATTAACTGGCGGATACAATTCTGAATTTAAGAATTGCCAGATTTGATGATGACCATACGTTACGCCACATGCACCGGCAAACACACCACGGTATATCCGGGCGCGCACATCATACGCATTAAAGTATCCACGCGCACGCGTCCACTTTCCATCCCACGGATTTACAGGATGATCTTCGTAGCACGGCTCCATATCCAGTGTTGGCTTTTGTGGTTTGAATGTTAAGTCTTCTTTTACCCAATGCCAGGGCTCAGACTCACGCGATCCATGGCCGGATTGAAATGCATTCATATCAAGCCATGCTTCGTTGTGAACGTAATTTGTTGTGCGGTAGTCGCCACCTGAAGGATGGTAAGTAATGAATGCATCTTTGCCCAACACATCTTCAATCCCTTTGGCCATGGCGCGCCAGATGGGCACATCATTTTGTTCTTTATTATCGACTTTATTTTTATAAACCGCAGGTCTGTCGCCACCTAAAATCCAGAGTATGTTCCATTGTTTCGAGTATCGCTTGGCCAATATGGTTCCGTAAATTTCAGCATTCTTTTCGTTGAAAATAACAGGTCCTTCGCCCCACATTGGTGTTACCTTATCGCCCCATGTTGGTAAAAGCCCGATGTACATTCCTTTCTCGGCAGCTTTGTTGACTACGAAATCTACGTGATCCCAGTAATCATATTCGTATGCGTTGGATGGATTATTACCAGGAGTAACTAATAGTTGCGTAGGGTCTTCATTGTTCAACGGAAAATCACCGTAGCGATTCGGTTCACGCACGCCATTAAATTCCGCGAGGGCTACTGCTTGCAAAACATTAAAACCTTGTTTACTTCTAATGTTGATAAACTCTTCAGCCTCTTCGCGCGTGAGGCGGTGGAACAATTCCCAATCGGTATCGCCCAACCAAAAAAAAGGCTTGCCATCTTTGGTGGAAAGGAATTTATGATTCTCACTTACCTTGATTTGTGCCAATGCTGTGCTCATTGTAAGCAATGCATATAGAAGGCAGAATCTAAACGTAGTTTTCATACAGTAATGTTGATGTAAGAGATTCCCTTTAGTATTTGATTATCGACTTGAAGGTATTCCAAATTTTGATGAACTATCATCGACTATTAAAACCCAATCCTGTCCGTATCCAGAAGTCGGTGGTATAAATTCTTGTTGAGGCTTTTTAGGAAACGTACCCATCGCTTTAGTTTCTCCATTTCGAGGGTTGTACCAACACACATTTATTTCCTTTCCAGAAATTTTTGAAGTGTTTAACATAAACTTTTTTCCTTGTGCGCTGTAAACAAAGATATAGTCTTTGCCACGACTAGCTTGAATATGATCGTTGGCATTTAATGCATTGGTAATTAACGTTTGATCTGGAACACGATCAAACATCGGTCGAGATTCTATAAGAGAACGAAGGTATTTCATCTGCCCTGCTGCGGGTAAGTCAATAGCAACATACCATGGAAAATGTGGACCATTGATGGGTGTTCTGTTTGGTGCATACATTTGCCAGATGTCGTGGCATCCATAGGTATGACCGAAAGCACCAGCAAACACATCAAGGTAAGCATGCTTACGAATATCATACGGGCTTGAAGTGCCCAAGTCGTTTGCGTTAAAGCAAACAGGATGATCTTCATACAATGGTTCGCCATCCATTACGGGCTTTGCTGGCTTTAAATCATACACCAATTGTATTCGATCCCAAACGTTATTTTCACGACAATGCCCGGTTTGAAACATATTGAAATCAAGCCACGCATCATGATGAAACCATTTTGATGAACCACCATCTTCAAGATTGTTGGGTTGTGGATGAAATGTCATTAATGCTTTATCGTGTCCTCCAACTCCTTCAGCAATTCCCTCGGCCATTGCGCGCCAAATGGATACTTCATTTTCATTGCGCGGATTTCTATCGCCACCTAAAATCCAGATAATATTTTTTTGATTTTTATACCGATTGCCAATCCAACGACCATACGTTTTTGCGTTGTCGGAATTAAATATTTCCGGGCCAACACCCCACTGATCTTTAAAAACTTTGTCGCCCCAAGTTGGCAGCAAGCCAATGTATAAACCGAGTTGTTCAGCTTTTCGAATAATAAAGTCAACATGTTGAAAATAGGCTTCGCGTGGTTTAGTCGGATCATCGTTCTCTAATGGAATTTGTCCATACGGATTTGGATCGTGAAGACCATCGAGCTCCGCCAATGCCACGGCTTGAATAACAGTGAATCCTTTGTCGGCACGGTTCTTCAAATATTTTTCAGCTTCTTCGCGGTTTAGCCGATGGAATAATTCCCATGCTGTATCGCCTAACCAAAAGAAGGGTTTTCCATCCTCAGTTTGCAGAAATCGTTTGTTGGCACTTACCTGAAGTTGGGCTTTCGCAAAAAGTGAAATCAAACAAATGAAAATCGTAAAAGTGTATTTCATACTTTGAGGTTGTAATTTTGATGGAGAATTAGGATTAAATTTTAGTCATGATTTCAATCTGATACTTAACATGATCAGGCTCCAGCACTTTCTTCCAATCTTCTTTAAAGATAAGGGGCTTACCGATTTGAATTGCTTTATAGCAGGCATCAGAAAATACACCACCGGGAATTTGATCAAAGCACAAAGCAAGGTCGATGTTAATGTGTCCCATAAAGAAATCGAAAGCGGCATCGCGTGGTACACCTTTAGCAACAATTTCATCGAGCGCTTCGCGCATGGTAAACATAACTGCGCCCAGAAACGTCTCGGCCAAACCAGGTTCAAGCAAGGCCATTTGTTCAATCGTAATTCGGTGCGCTTTGATAACGGGTGCATAGAATGCTTTGGCAAGTTCTTCGCTGCACGCGTAGTGTTCTTCTGGCCCCTGCATCAAGGCGCACACAATGGATTGACGTGCGGTAATTCCTCCAAAGTAATCGAAATGTTTTTTCTGTTCAGGTTCCCAGTTGAACACCGATGGATGTGTAGGGTGAGATACAAAATAACTGATGTCTTCGCGTTTAGGAAGATGACCTCCAACAGCAGCTGCAGGATCAAGGGTTATAACAATGCTACCGGGTTTAAATTTAGCCAATAGGGTAGTAGCAACTTTTCCAATGTAAATATCGGGTACGGCCAAAATCACCGCATCGGCTTGCGAAATAACATCTTCATTGGAAACGTGTATGGCACGTTGAGCAAGACGTTCTTTGCCTGCCTCGCTAACTTCTAGATACGAAACTTCGTACTGCGGAATATTTTTTAGGTTATCTGTAAGCCTGCAACCCATTTTTCCTCCTGCACCAACGAGGGCAATTTTTTTTATCATAGAATATTTTTGATTTTTTGTTTTACGTTAAAGACAGGAATAGTTTTTAGATACTCAATACTTTCCACAGCCCAGGCATGCTCCATGTTTACAGTGTGTTCGATGTTCTTTTCGAAGGATACCCATTGTTCGAGTATGGCGCTTTGGCAGCGATTGTATTTCATGAGTTTCTCCAACAGTGAAGGAACGCTTACCATCCCTCTACCCGCAGGCACACCGGTTATGCTGAATCCCATGTTGTGTGAAAGTCTTTGCACTGTAAAGTCTTTGACATGGAGATTAACGGTATAAGGCGACAATACTTCCAGTACATGCTCTAAGCCTTCACCGGCACCCATCGAGTTTACGCAATCAAGGCAAATGCCCACCTGTTTGTTATCGACTGAGTCAATAATCGAGGCCAGCTCTTTTGCTTTAAACCGATCATGATTTTCTATTCCGAGAACAATGTTCTCTTTCTCTAATACAGGCACAGATTCTTTTATGATGGTTACAATAACGTTCGCATCTGGTTCATAATCTGATCCATCTACAACAAAGCGAAGGAGAGGAGCATGAAAGAATTTTGCCAGATTAATATAGCGATGCAAATTATCGCGTGTTAACATTCGAGCACCAATCTCCAGTCTAATGTTATGTTTCTCAGTCAAGTTCTTCAAATTTAACAGACGTGCGTCTGAGAAATTATGAAGTGGCAGGTTGTCCCCAATTTGAATACATGCCAATTCAAAATTGGACGAAAGCTCAACTAAATCAGTTTCCAACATTGGAGTGGAAGGCATATTGCCGCTCACTCCAATCGACCAACCATAAGCGAAACTGCTAATACCAAGAATCATCGTTCTTATTATTGAGTACAATTTTACAAAGTACAGTACCCAAATCACTCTACTCAATTGCTCAATGTTGATGCTATATTTGCATAAATGTTATATTTGAAAATACATTATGTAAATCTGAGATATGATTAAACAGCTTCCACAAAAGCCTCATCTCCTAAAGATTGTTCCTCCATTGGAAAACTCTATTGTAATTAAGGGAGATGAAATTGCGTGGAACAACCCTTGGCACTATCATCCTGAAATTGAATTACTTTATTGTATAAAAGGAAAGGGTACTAATTTCGTTGGAAACAGTATACGCAGTATCGAAGAGGGAGAATTGCTATTGTTTGGAAGTAACCTTCCACATACACGGCAACGGGATAAAGAATATTATCAGGCACACCCCGATGAAAGTCCTGAGAGCATCGTGATTCAGTTTCGTGAAGATGCTCTGGGGGATAAATTTTTTGAATTAAAGGAACTCTCCCATATCCGTGAGCTCATTCACACTGCCAGCAGGGGAGTTAAATTTAATGGCGTAACGAAAGACCTCGTAATACATAAACTGAAAAGACTAAAAGACTTAACTGGCTTTGCAGCGATAATCGAACTTCTTGAAGTTTTGAACCTCTTAGCCTGCTCCGCTGATTTCACTTTTATAAATTCTGTTCATTATCTCGTGGATTTACATGAAGAGTCATCGAAGAGAATCAATGCAGTCTATGATTACACGATTGCTCATTTTCGTGAACACATTTCGCTTGCCGATGTTGCTTTGTTAACAAATCATTCAACCGCAGCTTTTTGTCGTTATTTTAAAACGCGAACACGTAAAACGTACTTTCAATATCTCACCGAAATAAGAATAGCATACGCCTGTGAATTATTAATGCAAGGAAATCTTGATGTGACCAGAATTTGTTATGCCAGTGGTTTCAATAACATTTCAAATTTTCACAAGCAGTTTAAGAAATTGATAAAAGCAACGCCAATGGAATATCGGAATCAGAGTTCAAAGAAGATATCGCGTATAAATGTTGACGTTACTTCACTTAATCCCTTAAGTTGATCTATTAGACTGGTTCTAAATCTGTGCCAGATGGTCCTCTGTTCTTTAAATTCCATAGCAATTCCTATTTAACACCATTAACTTACTGATTATCAGTAAGTACCCCCGATGGTCAGAAAGTCGAACCAGATTCATGAAGGATTTGAATTTGCTTTATAAATTATCTGATGTAATCACTTACTTCTAGCCAGTATCACCCCAACTCTATGCAATAAACAAGGTTATTTTGCCCTAACTTTGTGCAGATAATTAATAAAAATTGCCCTAACTTTGTGCAATGTTTAATAGAGATTTACAAGCTGATCTTGAAAAGTGGCTAATACAACCCTCCCGTAAGCCTCTGGTAATACGGGGAGCAAGGCAGGTGGGTAAAACAACTGTGATCAATCAGTTCGCCAAAAATTTTGGGCAATACATTTACCTGAATTTAGAGTTGCCCGAAGACAGGCAGCCCTTTGAACAGTTCACTAACATAGAGACACTGCTTCAGGCTATATTCTTTTTGAAAAACAAAAGCCTGTCACAAAAGCAACAAACACTTTTATTCATAGACGAAATACAGGCCGCTCCGGAAGCGCTAAACCTACTCCGGTACTTCTATGAACAAGAACCAAGTATAGCCGTCATTGCCGCAGGCAGTATGCTGGAAACATTGTTTGACAAGAACATAAGCTTTCCCGTAGGCCGAGTAGAGTATAAAGTGCTACGTCCTGTCTCATTCCCCGAGTTTTTATCGGCCATGAGTGAAACGGCTGCCGCTGAGCAATTACAAAAAATCCCTGTCGCATCATTTGCACACCAAAAATTACTTTCGCTATTCCATACCTATGCATTAATAGGTGGTATGCCTGAAGCGGTACAGCATTACAGTACACATAAAGACTTAAGATCACTTGCTTCTACATACGATTCATTGCTCACCTCATACATGGACGATGCCGAGAAGTATGCTCGGAATGATAAGCAGATGCAATTGATACGGCATGCTATCCGCTCATCGTTTGCCCAAGCAGGAAAGCGGATTAAATTCCAGGGGTTCGGCAACTCAAATTACGGGTCAAGAGAAATGGGCGAAGCTTTGCGAGCTTTGCAGAAAGCATTATTGCTGTACATTGTTTATCCTGAAACTGGCTATACACTTCCGTTACTTCCGGATCTTAAAAAGTCTCCTCGTCTTCATGTGTTAGATACCGGACTGATGAATTATTTTGCTGGCATTCAAAGAGACATTTTAAGCACTGATGACCTAAGCAAAGTGTACCAAGGCAGTATGATCGAGCATCTGGTGGGTCAGGAGTTGCTTGCCTTTCAACATCAATCATTAAGCGCGTTGCATTTTTGGGTCCGTGAAAAGAAAACTTCCGTTGCAGAGGTAGATTATGTATACCCATTCGAAGCCAAACTCATTCCTGTTGAAGTAAAATCAGGTAGTGAGGGAAGACTCCGCTCATTACATTTGTTTATAGATGCAGCACCACATAATATCGCTGTGCGCTTTTATGCTGGAGAAGTTTCAGTCACGAAAGCAACAACGCCAGAGGGCAAACAGTTTAATTTACTGAACCTTCCTTACTATGCAGTATCTCAGATTGAGAAATACCTTGCGTGGGTTCAAACGCAGGATTAGATAATAGGCGTTTAACGAATGATTCTAATTAATTGCGATAGCATTCAAACTGAAATTATTCATGAACCCATTACTATGTCAATAATAAAATTGTCTCCGTTGAACCGAGATTATGCAATAGCCCGGACATTTATGTCTTGGGAAATGAATGGCAAAAATATTTGGCTTTAGCCAAGATTACATTGGGCTAAAGCCCCTTTGGTTTATTTTTATTTGTTCCCCGACATAAATGTCGGGGCTATT
>JANODK010000196.1:0-25740 GCA_031412655.1 Chryseolinea sp. | reverse complement strand
GGGAAAGTATTATTTAAAACCGCATTCATGTGGGTTTGCCCACCGTGCACTAATTGCTTCTCATTGTCTTGATTAGTCGTTGAGCCTGCAGATGCCTCAAATGCGGCAGCCTCACCGCTTCCATGTAGAAAAATAATTAATGGAAATTTCTTCCCATTATTCGCGCCATACACAAATCCATTGGGTTCCATTAATCTAAACCGCATGGGACTATTTGTTCCAAAAATTCCAGGAAGATTATATTGATAGGATTTAAATGGAGTTGAATTCCAAGGATAGATTGTCTTTTTTGGATAGGTCGTAAACGGTTGAGCTGCTGCATTTTTAGATATTAATGCAAGAAGCCCGATTAGCAAAATTAAAGACGCGTAATGTTTTATCATTTTTACTACTCGATTGAAAATTATGATCACTCTTTAAGAACTGATATTTGATTTAAAAACCACCATTAAGGTAACCTGATAATAGTGCTATTAAGAATAATAACTGTTTGATAGTCAATAAACTATTTTTAAACAAATTCATTCTGCAATGTAAGAAAGTGACGATGCAAAAGAAAGATGTAATTCATTTGATGGAGCATGAAAGCGAGAATCGTACCATACTGATTAAGTAAGAAATGGTTTGCGATTTGATGATTAATCGAAAAAAGAGGGGCAATAAAATTCCCAAACAGGTAATAATATGACCATAATGGTTTCATTATCGTCTCCTAAAGCTCGACAGAAATATTCTCTTTTGACCCCATAAGTTTAATTTGAAAAGAAGAACATGAACTTTCGCGATATTTCAATTGGCATCCCTCTCGCTCTGAAGTCCCGACAGCTAGCGGGAGGGGTCTTGCACATTTTCATTAGTTGAGGCAATTTATACTCCGAAACATCAGCGTCCCGGAGGCTGGTGACCCTGCTTAAGACTTATTTTCAACCTCTAAACCGAATAAAATTAACCGAACTAAACAAGTTAGCATCTCGCTCTGGAGTGCCGATAGCTATCGGGAGAGGGTGAGGTGTTGCGCGAGTTCATTGCTTAGGGCAATTCATCTTGCGAAAAGGTAAATCCAGCTCTACGCCTGCCGTTTTTTCCAAAAATCTTTAAAACCTAAAAACCGCTTCTCATAAAAAGTATAGCTTAGGTATGCAAGTGCGTAAGTAATTACAAAAGCCAATGTAAAGGCCAGATATTGGTTGTGAATAAACCGGGAGTTCAATCGCGTTAATGCAAAGAGAATAGCAAAATGAAAAATGTATATACCAAACACAATCTTCCCAATGCTAACGAGTAATCCGTTATTGAATAACCCCGTGTAGTTTTCTCGAATAAGATACAGTATGGTGAACATGAATACTATATTAACTAAACTATACGACCACACATGTTGCAGGTTTTCAATCATGGCCACAGAAATGCCAAGACTGGTGATACTAAAATCAGCATTGGTTTTAACTAGAATGAAATAGTTTAGCAATCCCGCAGCCAGCGCAACAGTAAGAGATAAGATTAACCATTTGCCGGGTTTCGTTAGTTTTTCTTGAAGTTTAAAAACAGGAATGGCTGCACCTATGGCAAAGGCATCAAACTGACTTAGCGTGAAAGCATAGGTTATCTCACCCGTCATCTCATTGCTATAACCTTTTGATAATAGGTAATTCGCAAACCAATATCGAAACAAGGGCGCTAAAACAAATAGGGAAAGAAGCAAGCCTTTTAAATTTTTCGTGCTTAAAAAATAAACAGCCAGTGGCCATATCAAATAAAACTGCTCTTCCACCGCCAGCGACCAAAAGTGAATAAACCAAACGCTATTAAATTCGATTGATGGAATTAAGCGCGTGTAGTTATAGGTAAACGTGAAGAGGTAAGGAGCCTTATCGCCAAAATCATCCGGCTTATTAAAAATGAAATAGGCTACGGCAAACACCAATACATAGGCAAAGTACAACGGAAATATTCGCAACATTCTTCGCCAATAAAATTCACCTGCGTATTGAACAAAAGGCTGATTTTTACTTCTCAATAGAATATCGGTAATAAGAAAACCGGACTGCACAAAAAACATCTGAATCCATATCCATGAAAAGCCAAGTACAGAGGAATTTGAATCATTTAATCGCAGGAAATGATAGGATAAAACAAAGAATATCCCGAAGCCTCGTATCCCATCAAGCGATTTAATATACCTTCGCATAACTTTAATTATTGCCTTAATATATTATGAAGAATTAGATTTCCAATATTTTGCACTCCGATAGACAACACTATTTTTCATAATCTTTGTTTAAAATCATCTGCGATGCCTTCAAGCGAAAATGCCAGAATATACTTTGTAGACTTTGCCAGAAGCTTTGCCATTGTGCTGGCGCTTACCGATCATTCAATGAACGATTTCAACGTTTGGCATAATTATTCAAATCAGACGTTTACCATTCTAAAAACATTTACAACCTCAGCGACACCCACATTCTTATTGCTCTTTGGAATGATGCTGGAAATTATTTATCGCAGGAAGTTAGAAAAGAGCGGTATTCGAAAAATGGCTTCGCAGATGGTAACCCGAAGTTTCCAATGTTATATTGGATATGTATTAACGGTTATTGCCGGTTTTGTTGGCGGGCTTTTAACTTTTAAAAATACAATAGCGGCAACTTTCTTCTTTGGCAACTGCCATTTCGGAAACATCTTAAAACTATATACCGTGATGTTGCTCTTGGCAGTACCACTTGTTTGGTTCAGACAAAAATATGGAATTACAAAAACAGTTCTGCTCGGAATTTCTCCCTGGTTGATTTACCCGTTGTATCAATTCATTCCGCCACTTCAAGATAATCTGGCAATTTTCACATCCTACTTTTTCGGCTTTGGTGGAAAGGGTGGCCCGAGTATTCTAAACAGTTTAACACTGGTTGTAGTAGGCATGCTGGTGGCCAGCTTTATATCTGTTGAAAAGAAGCGCACATTTCAAGTTAAGGCTTTGGTAATTTTAGCAATCATTTCATCATTTGTTGCGTTGGTTTTTGTGGTAGTTCCCCTGCATGATATTATTCAGAATCATACGCATAATGTTTATCGCAATATGAATAATCCAATCTATTACTTGTTTAGTTGTGTGCTTGCATTGTTGGTAGCGCTCATCAGTAGTGTTATCATTCCGATTGGAAAAAAGATAAACAAAATAACCTTTGAGTTTTTAGCGTTTGGACGTTCTTCACTAACAGCGTTCACTGTGGCGAATGTTGTTTTAAGTCTAATTGCTGTGAGCATTTCACGCTACACATGGAATGTTTCTGCGCCCATCCTTTTTGTAACATTCATTTTTTTTATCCTGCAATTTTATGAGAAGATATACCCCGATTTGAAAATTGTTAAACGTATTCAATTGTTTTTTAGAGGTGTAACCGTTCGGTTTCATTGGTTGTATGTTCGAAAGCTTTCGAATGGTTTTGCGCAATATTTATCCTGATCAATTAAAAGAACAACAGAAATGTTCAAACTGAATCGCTTACAACTTGTTCAAAATGATACACACATAAAATCGCTCGATGGCCTTCGTGGTTTGGCCATTATAATCGTTATGCTCTATCATTTTTTTCCTTCGAAGTTTCCAATGGGTTGGATGGGGGTGGATTTATTTTTTGTGTTATCTGGTTTTCTTATTACTGGAATTCTTCTTCGAACCAAAGATTCTCCTCACTATTATAGAAACTACATTGCGAAACGAATTCTACGAATTTTTCCGTTGTACTATTTTATTTTAATTCTTTTTTTTATTCTGTTTTACTACGTTGGATTTTCTAAACGTATTCCAGATTATAATTACTTAAGGGATACACAAATCTGGTACTGGCTATATTTACAGAACTGGCAGATTTTTTTCAATAACCTTTACCCTCAGCAAGACATTTTAAGTCATTTTTGGTCGCTTGCTATTGAAGAGCAGTTTTATATTTTTTGGCCAGTGGTTGTTTTAATCACTCCAAATCACAAGATTGGCAGGGTATGCATTGCCCTACTAATGTTCAGTTTTATTCTTAGACTTATTTTCTTATTTCAATTTGATTTTACAATTGCAAAACTATATGTCTTTACATTAACCAGATTAGACGGCCTTAGTGTTGGAAGCCTTGTTGCAGTTATGATTCGTGATTCGAATCAAGTGGATAATCTAAATCGATATTCAAAACCTTTCTTTTTGGTTACCGGCCTTTGCCTTCTTGCCACCGTTATTGCAGCGCATTCTTTTTCCTTTGATAATATTCTGTTGGCAACGTATGGTTATTCACTACTGGCACTTTTCTTCGGTAGTTTGTTGTTAATAACCGTATCAGAACATTCCAACAACATTTTTAGGAAAGTGGCTGAGAACGATGTCTTCTCATTTTTCGGAAAGTACAGCTACGGACTCTACATCTATCATTTACCAGTGCTTTGGTTAGCACCGAAATATTTGAAATTATTGACTAATAGTAGATTGCTAATCACTCTATTGTGTGTACTCATTTCAATTGCGATTGCCTTCACATCTTATCACATAATCGAAAAGCACTTTTTGAAATGGAAGCGTAAATTCGTATAAACGTTGAAAAACAGAGTTGCTATTTACTCCATTGAAAAAATCCATGCTTCACCGAAAGGTTTCCGCATCCGGTATTGGTTTCTTGCCTTTTTAGTTTCTTCAATATCATAAGACGAGAAGATGTAAACGTAATAGAAATCATTTTTAGGATTGATCGCCAGGCTTACTTCGTCATACCCTTTTTTCTTTAAACTCATTAAATAGTGTGTTGCATTTTCCATTACTTTAAAAGCACCTATAACCAGGTAGTGACCTTTCGCTAATGAAAAGTTTTGTGGCGGTTTTTTATTTTGTATTGGCAATTTATTCTGTTGAGGTGTAACATTTGAAGGTTGGTTAACCACCATATCATTTTCTTTATTTATTTCAGTTTCTTCACTCACAACCGTAGAGACAGGCTCGGGTTGCACGCTTTCAACTTTAATTGAATTAGCAACAGCATTTGCATTATTAGCGGTTGGTTGATTTTCGACAGCAATTTCAATTGCTGGATCTTTTGCAGGTATTGAATCCGATTTAATTTCCTTAGCGATAACATTACCTTGGGTAGTATTTGATTTAGTAGCAATTTTACTTTCTCTCTTTTTGCCTAACCGTATTCCCAAATGAAACTCATGAGAGCTCGTGGAAATAAAATCATTTTTTGAAAGGGGCACTTCATAACTATAGCCAAAAAGAAATCGATCTTTTATATTGGCGCCAACCGTAAAGGCAATGCCATTCGTGTTATGATAGGATATGCCTGTCCATATTTTTTCTTTAAAATGGATCGTTGATGCTATTTCCCAAGAATCCTGCCCATCGCGATTTTTTCGATATAGCACATAGGGTGCTAATGAAACATTTCCAGAACCTAAATTGAATTTATAGCGCAGTGAATAGAATTGATTTCTTAATTGAGAGAAACGACTGCCATCTAATTCTTGAGGGCTGATGTTTTTCTGACCAAAAATGCGAGGTAAAGCAAACCCTATCTGAAGCCCGCGCAGTGTATACAAAACCCCAAAATTTCCATCAAAATAGTATGCGTTTGCCGCTGCATTCAGAATGGCTTGATCGTTACTATAATCTTCACCTTCTTCAAGACTAAGATTGTTTATTCCAATACCGGTAGAAATGCCAAAGCGAAGTGATTGGTTACCCGTAATGGGTACATGGTATGCGAATGTACCCATCGCTGTTGAATTGCGAAGGGCTACTACTTCTTGCGTTATAAAATTAAAACCAAGCGAAACCTTCTTATGTGTTGGATATTGTATGTTAAATCCAGAAGTTATGGGAGCATCATTAAAATTTAACCATTGTTGTCTGTGTACAAGGTATATTTCAGTATAACCATTACTTCCAGCATATGCTGCGTTGAACAGAAAAGGATTAAAATTAAACTGTCTGAATGCAGGTGTATTTTGCGCGTCACTTTTCCAAGCGTACAGTAAGATTACAACGATCAGTAAAAATTTTCTCATTCCTTCACGTTTATCTGACAATTCGTATTCCTCCGGTTATATCCTTTGATCCATCGCATTTGATAATGTAGAAATAGGCTTCTTCTTCCAGAACTTTTCCATCTGAAGATCTTCCATCCCAACTATTGTCATACGAAATAGTCTCAAACACTTTCTGTCCAAAACGATTAAAGATAGCTAGTTTACATCCTTGATATTGAACGGTATTTTTCCACACCCACGTATCGTTTGGGGGCATTCCGTTTGGAGAGAATATTTTTGGAAAGTTTAATGAGCTTAATTGTTCAGATGGTAATACGGTAATATTAATGGTGTCAGCATCTGTAAGTCCTCCATTATCAGCCACAATAAGTTTGAATGCGTACGTTCCCTCTTCTAAATCCAAAATCTCCGGATTACTAATAAAGGGATTTGAAATAGAACCGGCAGGCGGACCTGTTATTTTTGACCAGGTATAATCCGTAATTGTCCCGTCAGAATCATCGCCTACTCCCTGCAAAACAACTGAATTTTCAGGTAATGTAATTAAAATGTCTTGCCCTGCATCTGCCGTTGGAGGTAAGTTGTCAGGGACATTATTTTTAATTTCAATTATAACTTGGTCTTTCGCGGGTATACCATTGTTATCTAAAACTGTTAACTCAAAAACGTAAATACCAGGCTGAAGTGATGTTATTGTTAAAATGGGTTGATCCAGAGGAGACGTTGATGCTGTAGTGGGGCCAGAAATTTGACTCCAGGCAAATGAATCGATCGTGCCATCAGGATCAATCCCACCTCCGTTTAACGCGATGCTATTCTCCGGAAAAATGAGCTTAACAGAATCACCAGCAAAGGCAATGGGTGGCTGATTATCAGCTACCGTTAAGGTTATGTCATCATTATTTACATCGCCTCTATCATCGGTTGCGCTCAACCTATAAATGTAAGTGCCTGCCACAAGGTTGCTGAGCGATGTAGATAATGAATTGACATTGGCAATTGTTGAATTATTTGGCCCTGAAATCTGAGACCAAGTTGTTAAGGTTATAGTTCCATCTAAATCAGAGGCCGTTCCAACAATAGAAAAAACACTTGGAGGAATATTTATGGATTGATCAGCACCAGCATTCACAACAGGAGGTTGATTTGGCGGTAAAGGATTTACTTTCACTTGAACCTCGTCAAATGATTTTTCATTTAAATTATCGGTTACGGTAAGTTGAAAAATATAAACACCCGAAGTCAAACTTCCTGCATTTAAACTGCTTGTTGAATTTCCTGTAAGTAGGGCTGGGTTAGGACCTGAAGTTTGTATCCAATCGTAAGAAGTTACAGTTCCATCCACATCTGAACCCGATCCGGAAATTATCACTGAGTTTATTGGCAGAGTAATTTCTAGATTTGAACCTGCATTTGCCACTGGAGGAGCGTTGGGTAGTGCTTTGTTTACCCTAACGTTTACTTCGTCAAACCCGGTTTCGTTATTGTTATCTGTTACCGTTAACCTAAATATATAGGTGCCTTCAACCATTGCAGATGCCGTCAAATTCTTTGTGGAAGCTCCTGCAAGACCTGCCGGTGATGGGCCACTTATTTGAGTCCAGTCAAAATTTGAAATAGCGCCATCAGGGTCTGTTCCATTCCCATTAAATACTACAGTGTTCAGTGGAAGTGTGATAATTTTATTTCCTCCGGCATTGGAGGTAGGCGGTTGATTGGCAGGTACTGGCTGTACCCGAATGTTTATTTCATCAAAACCTGTTGATCCTTTATTATCGGTCACCGTTAGTCGAAAAACATAGATCCCTTTCTCTAGATTGGAGAATGTAATGTTCTTCTGATTTAAACTTGTAGTGGTAGCCGGAGGAGCTGCAGGCGGGCCGCTTCGTTGAGACCACGTATATCCAGCAATGGTGCCGTCCTGATCACTACCGTTTCCACTGATAGCTATTGAAGTAGTGGGTAGGGTAATGATCTTATTTCCTCCACCATTTGCAATAGGAGGAAGATTAAACGGAATAGGCTGAACCGTAACAACTACTTCGTCAGATGCTGTTGCTAATTTATCATCTACTGAGGTGAGTTTGAAAACATAAATTCCTTCCACAAGATTGTTCGCAGAAGTACTAGAACTTAAAGGTGTTGATAATGTTGCAACTGAGGGGCCGTTCGTTTGTGTCCAGGAATATGAAGCTATCGTACCATCTGAATCTGTTGCTGAACCGCTTAAGGTTACAGTATTTATTGGAAGCGTAATCTTCTGATCAATTCCTGCGTTGGTAACGGGAGGAATATTAACGGGCTGAGGATTAACTCTAACACTTATTTCAGCCTGTCCATTTGAACCTAAGTTATCCGTTACAGTAAGCCTAAAGACGTATACACCTGCTGCTAACCCGCCAAACGTTATATTCGATTGATTTACATTTCCGCTAGTCGCTATATTTGGTCCACTTACTTGAGACCATTTGTAAAAATTCACCGTACCATCTGAATCAGTGCCTGACCCTGTTAGCGTCACAGAACTTATCGGTAAAGTAATATTGATATCTAATCCTGGAATGGCAACCGGGGGGATATTTGGTGGTGAGGGATTTACAATTACCCTCATTTCATCGTAATCTGTAATATTTTCATTGTCTGTTACTCGGAAACCAAAAATATAAATACCCTCAATAAGACCCGTGGGATTTATTTGATTTACAAAAAGATCGGTAATGCCAGCGGTGTTTGGACCACTAACTTGTTCCCAAACCGTTGAGATTACGGAACCATCGGGATCTGAACTGATTCCGGTAATTGTTACAAAATTGATTGGCAATACAATTGACTTATCGAGGCCAGCATTCGCCAAAGGGGGTAGGTTAGAAGCATTAACAAAAATTTTTATCTCGTCTGTCGCAGTGGCTCCGCGATCATCAACAATAACGAGTTCAAAAGTAAAAATTCCCTGAATAAGACCCGATACCGTTAAATTTTGAACATCAGGATCACTCAACGTTATTGATGTTGTGGGGCCGTCAATAAAATTCCAATGGTAGCCAGCAATTGACCCGTCTGCGTCTGTTCCCAATCCATTGAGTATGGCTGAGTTAGCGGGTAGAACTAATGTAATGTCGTTTCCAGCCTTGGCCACTGGTGGTTGGTTAGGAGGTTGGGGCAAAACTTTAACAGTAACTTGATCAGAGGATTTGTCATTACTGTTGTCAGTTACGGTTAAAGAAAACACATAAATTCCACTTACGCTAAGAGCATTTACTAAGGTACTTGCAGAAGCTGCATTTGTTAGATTAGCTGTTACCGGTCCGCTAACTTGCTGCCAAAGGAAACTAGCAATTGTTCCGTCCGTGTCGCTTCCAGAGCCGAGCAGATTAGCGGAGTTTATAGGGAGGGTTATTTCAATATCGGCTCCTGCGTTTGCCGTTGGCGAAAGGTTAGCGGGAGGAAAAACGGTTACCAGAATTTGATCTGAACTGGTTGATCCTTTATCATCTTTCACTGTGAGTTCAAATGTGTAGACTCCGGCAGTAAGACTGTTTACTTCAGTGTCTTTCTGATTTGGGTTTACGATCACTGAGGGTGACGGGCCATTTTTCTGAATCCATTTGTATTCAATTATCAAACCGTCCGAATCACTTCCGGTTCCTGCAAGATTAGCCAAACTTACTGGCAATGAGATACTAATGTCGGAACCAGCATTTGATACAGGTGGCTGATTCGGGGGTTCTGGTAATACAATTACTAAAACTTGATCAGCTGCTGATACACCTTTGTCATCGTTAACTGTTAGCGTGAATAAATAGTTACCTGCAGTTAAATTGCTAATGCCCGTAACTGCACTTGAGGTTGATGCAATGGTAGCACTGTTGGGTCCGCTGGTTTGAACCCACGTGTAACTACTTATTGTACCATCGCTATCAGTACCTGAACCATTTAGCGTTGTATTACTGATGGGAAGAGTGATCGCAATGTCGGATCCGGCATTTGCTACTGGAGGATTATTTGGAGGTAATGGCAAGACGGTGACAATTACCTGATCTGCACTCGTGCTGCTTTTATTATCCGTTACTGAAAGTGTAAATACATAAACACCTTCGGCAAGACTTGAAACGGTTGTAGTCGCAAGGTTGGGTGTAGCGAATGTTGCTATAGATGGGCCACTACTTTGTTCCCACAAGAAAGCTGAAATAGTTCCATCTGAATCGCTGCCACTGCCTGCTATAGAAACCGAATTCGTTGGAAGGGTAATTATTTTATCGCTTCCTGCATTTGCAACGGGGGGAATGTTCGGAGGTGGTGCTAAAACGGTTACTACAACCTGATCTGAACCTTGAAGATTATCATTATCCGTTACTTTAAGTTCGAAAGTGTAGACACCTGCAATCAAATTATTTGCCGTTAGATTAGCTGAACTCGATCCCACTAATGATGCTATATTTGGTCCGCTATTTTGAGTCCAGTTAAACAAGCTTATCGTTCCATCCGAATCTGATCCAGAACCTATTAGCGCAACAGTATTTATTGGCGAAGTAATTATTTTATCTAAGCCGGCATTGGCTGTTGGAGGAAACTTAGGTGGCGCTGGATTTACCTTTACTATTATTTGATCAGTTGTTGAAAGTAAATCATTGTCCTTTGCTGTTAAACTGAACGTGTACAATCCGGCAACGAGTCCGGTAACTTGTGTGGAAAGTGTAGAATTACTCGCTATTGTTGAAGAATTTGGACCACTAACTTGCTGCCAAAGTGTTGACGAAATGGTTCCGTCAGCATCGGAAACCGTACCACTCAAGGTTACTGTATTAACGGGAAGTGTTATTGAAATATCAATTCCTGAGTTTACAACGGGTGGAGTCTTTGTGGTGGTATTTCTTTTATGTGCTAGAAACCATTGATACACGTTTGGATTATGAAGACTATTATCCGGTAAATATCCCTTGTTCCAAGTTGTGCCATGGCCTGCACCTGGATAAATTGTTAAAAGAGGTGCTGGATTTGCATTGCAATTTGTCATTCCGGTAATCGGTCTTTGCCCTGCTGATAATGGAATCTGCGCATCGGCATCTCCGTGAAAAGCCCAAACCGGAATTTTTTTACCGGCTACATTACAGCCATCATTAACAGCCGCTCTACCTGCCATGGGTGCTATTGCAGCAAAATAATTTGGCGCGTTATCTGAATAAGATGCACCCAGCCATGTGCCTTCTCCTCCCATACTCAAACCTGTAAGATATAGCCTGTCAGGATCTATTCGGTATGTTGCTAATGCATACTGCACAAAAGGAATAACATCGAATTTAAATGACCAGTCATTTGTTTGCATTGAAAGAACAACAAAACACTCTGTTTTACCATTTACTGTAAAACACATTTTGTTTCCAGCATTAATGTGTTTTGGCGGCCCGTTTGCTAAGATTTGTTTTAGATCATTAGCCGATCCATTGCCACGCTCGCCAGATCCGTGTAAAAAAAATATACAAGGATACAAATCTGTTGAAGTGCTATATCCCGCGGGTAGATATTCAAGATAACCTCTCCCGTAAGGAGCCATTTTAGGCACCTGTAAAGAGGCTTGAGAATACGCTGCAAGAGCACCAATGGTTAGCAAACCAAAAGTAAGCAGAAGATTTAGTTTAATGGGTAGAGGTATTTTCACGATAAGGAGGAACTTAAAGATAGTAATACTTAATTTATATCAAGAAGCACTAGTAACCATATCTATGATTTTAAACAGTTTATTGAACAATTAAGACTATAAAACGCAACTCCGTTCGGCATAATGTCACCAGCCTTCAGGAAGATTCTTCCTGATCTCAATGTTATCAAATTCTTGACTTTTACGCGCTCCAACGCGTTTGGCCCAATCGGTCATTCGTTCAATCCCACTATCTAAACTTACAGCACCGCTTGTTCCAAATACTTTATGAGCTTTTGCATGATCGGAGTAGGCGTGAAGCACCTCTTTACGTGCTCTAAGATATTGGATATTGGCTATAGTATTAAAGTGTTTAGCAACAACATCAGCCAGTTTATTTACGGTGTATGGTTTGTCAGCACCAATATTAAAGACTTGGTTGTACGCACCGGGTAAATCCACACAATTCGCAATTGGAATGGCCACATCATCAATGTAACTGAAGGCTCTTGTTTGAGTGCCATCACCGAAAACGGTTAACTGCTTATTTTGCATGATTTGATTCATGAAAATACCAATTACATTTCTATACTTATCTCCAATATTTTGATTTTCACCGTATACATTATGTGGTCTAAAAACTACATAGTTAAGACCATACATTTCGTGTGCTGCTTTTAAATCAAGTTCAACGGCATACTTCGAAACACCATACGGATCTTCCGGAATTGGAGTCATATCCTCTGTCATGGGTAACTGCCCCGGTCCGTATACAGCAATAGATGATGTGAATACAAAGCATTTACAGTTATGCTTTACCGCTTCATTGATTAGGTTAATACTTCCAATGAGGTTGGTGTTATAATTAAATCTTCTAATGAAGTGTGAAAGACCTTCTGCAGCATAGGCAGCTAAATGATATACATAATCAAATTTGTATTTTTCGAAAAGCTCTTCAAGTAGCAGATGATCTGTAACAGATCCCTTAATAAACGTTACTCCCTCGGGGATGTGGTCTTCAAAACCTCCACTCAAGTCATCTAAAACGACTACATTATGTCCTAGTTTTAACGAATGTTTAGCCACATGCGAGCCAATGAAACCTGCTCCTCCCGTAACGAGTGAATTAATTTTAGTCATTTGATTTAATATTAAATTTTATAAGGTATTGCTATATCGAGGTGTCTTTATATTCCAAATCAAACCTCTGAAAAAGTTTTTTAAATGGGTCATCTGTCCTTTCAAAATGTACTTTAATGTAGTTTTTGGAACAATGACAAAAGTGAGAAAAAAAAGAAAGAATGAAAATTGCAAACTATTTGTGTTGCGTCTCATAAACAATATCCTATTCCGGTTATGATAATATGCTTTTATAGCACTTTCTTTCCCCATTGTAACAGATTCTTTATGAAATATTAAAGCCTTTGATTGGTAATAGATTTTGTAACCGGCTCGTCTGATATGAGCAGACCAATCTAATTCTTCATAATAAATAAAAAAAAGATCGGGCAGCATACCAACTTTTTCCACAACTTCTTTTTTTACAAGCATGGCTGCTCCATGAGCATACGAAGTGTAACCGGAAATATCATGTTGTCCATTGTCGATCTCCTTTCCACCTATAGGTTTGTTTCTTCCAGTAAATGGATTTACTTCTGTAAAGCCAGCATATTGAATAAGGGTTGGATTACTGAAATATCGTATTTTCGGACTAACAACTCCAACAGTATTATCGTTTAAAAACGGATCCAAAAGCTGATCCAATAGATCATCTGTAACTTCGGTATCGTTATTTACAATAAAATAATAATCACCTTTTGCCGCTTCAATACCTACATTATTTCCTCCTGTGAAACCAAGATTAATCTTGTTAACAATAAGTCTTACATCTGGATAAGTAGAATGAATAAAACTTGTGGGGTCTTCTTTTGAAGCATTATCAATCAGAATGATTTCGAAATTTTTATACTTTAATTTTTTTGTTGATTCAATAAATTCAGCAGTAACTCCAATTTGATTGTAATTAAGAATGACGATAGAGATTAAGGGTTTCGCTTTATTTTCCATACTATTTTTTACCGTTATCTATTTTCACATCCACACTATAATGCGGAGTATGAATAAACTTTTTATTCGCCCCCTTTAACTTAAACAGCAGCAAAAACATTCTTATGAACAAACCGGGAATTTTGCCAATTGCTCTCAATAAATTTCTATTGTAATACTCTACCGGAATGGATATAGCCATTGAAAAAATCATCACCAAAAGAAGACACGGCCAATATAGATAAGAAAAATGAAGATAGTTCTGAATAAAAAACAGAATCACAGTCAACGAACCGAGTAATCCGAGATTAATCAATCGCGGCAGTTGAACATTTCGTAGAACGGCACTATTGAAATAAGTGAAGTTGCCTTTTGTTAATGCAATTAACCCTTCTCTGAAATACTTTGCCAAATAATGATATTGACTTGAAATCCATCGCTTGCGTTGATTCTCAAACACCTCAGTTTTGTGAACCTTTTCGTCTAGAACTTTAGCACTTTTGAAATAGTAAACTTTAGTGCCTTCTGCCAACAGCATTAACTCCAATTCTCTATCAAATCCCCCTACTGATTCCATTTCAGAGAGAAGCTTTTTTAACCGTTCAAAATCAAATGAAACTCCGGAACCATTAATGGATGCAGAAAGCCCTAATGCAACTGTTCCTTGTCTATAAACGTGATTATTGATAGCCTCGCTTAAGCCGTCTAAAAGTGACAGCGAATTATCTGTGTTCTTAGGAACTCGTTGTCCCTGAATAACGCTCAAACCTGATTGATGGGCCTCGTTCATTTTTTCTAAGAAATTTGGATACATCACATTGTCTGCATCAAGAATTACTGCGCAATCATATTGATCACCCAAGTTTTTTAATGCATAATTTAGAGATTTTACTTTTGTACTTGACTCAAAACTGACCTCAATTAATTTAATAGGTAAGTTTTGAAGTGACTGAACTGTTTCTGGCCGAAGAGAATCTGCGACCACCACTACATCAAAAAATGAGGTTGGATAGTGTTGATCAAGTGCCCGTTTTGCAACTTCAAGAATTACACCATCTTCCTTATAGGCAGGTATAAAAACCGCAAAGCGAAAATTCTTTTTTGCCTTCTGAAAATTTCGCTCTTTATAGAATAACCCTGCAAGCGAAAAAATGAACGTGTAAGAGGCTACATAAGTGAAATAAAATATGAGAAGAGCCTCGGTAATTATAAAAATGATCACGATAGAAGGATAAACAAATGATGTGAAATTAATATTTTAAACTTTCTCTTTTTGGAGCAAGGCAGGAAAGGTTGACATTAGAATCTTTACATCTAACCAAAATGAATTCTTCATAGCGTATTCCATATCTAATGCGATACGCTCTTCAGGAGACATATCCTCTTTACCTCTTTTTGTCACCTGCCAAAGACCAGTGATGCCAGCAGGAGCTAAAAATCTCCAGGCAATTTGATCTTTAGTCAATTTCTCAGCTTCGTACAATGGTAACGGCCGGTTTCCTACTAAGGACATATCGCCTTTAAGAACATTAATAAGCTGAGGTATTTCATCGAGGCTTGTACTTCTTAAGAAATTACCAATTCGAGTTACACGTGGATCATTTTTGATTTTGAAGAATACTCCGTTTGCTGAATTCTCTGAATATTGATTTAAATGCTCAAGTTTCTTTAACTCTTCGGCTGCCCCAACACGCATTGAACGGAATTTATAAAAATCAAATATCTTGTATCCGGCACCCGCTCGTTTTGAGATGTAAAATATAGGCCCCTTTGACTCAAACTTAATTAAAATTGCAATAATGATAAGGAGTGGGGAAATACATAATAAACCAAAGGCAGAAAGAATAATATCGAATGCTCTTTTAGAGGCCCAAAGTTTTATTTGAGGGATTTCCTCGTGAGCCTGAATTGAAACATATGGTTTATTGCCGCGTTGATTTTTATAGTCTTTCAATTTCTTAATAAACTCAACCCGTTTTAAAAAAGAATATGTAATCTCTCCGTGGTGATATTCGTCTGCGCCAAATTTTAACGCAAGATCTTTCGCTGCCTGTTCAAATTTTGACGAATAAATAATAAAAGGAATAGATTTTTCTTTTGCAAGGTTTTTCAACGCAATAGAATGATCAGAAAGATTTTGGGAGTTAACTAAGATGGCGTCAACAACCTGATCTGCTTTAACATGCTGAAGTGCACCGCTTAGATCAACGCTTGTGAAGTAGATTGTTTCCTGGATATTTTCATGATCAGGAACGTGATCATAAGAATCAATTCGTAAAAGATGCTTGGTAAAGAGGGACACACTTGGTTTGGTTTGCGAAACCAAAGATAATGGTGAATCTTGAACAGGAATGTGTAAAGCTATATCCATATTTTAGTTCACAAAAACATTTTGGCCTTTAAAGGATAATGCACGATCTACTTCAGCCACTAATGACTGAGGTTCAAATGGTTTAACAAGATAGGTAAACGCTCCTAGGTCAAGGCACTGTTTGCGCTTGGCCGCATCTTCATAACCTGAAAGAATAACAACCGGAATGCTTTTGAATAAGCCACTTGAGCTAAGATTTTCAAGCAGTTCAATTCCATCAAGCGATGGCATCTTTAAATCCGAGATAATTAAATCAGGGATGTTGCCGTCTGAAAGCCAAGACCAAGCTTCCATACCATTATTCATGATAATGACCTTATACTTTTTCTGAAGAATCTTCTCCAAAAGCCAGCACAAAGGCACATCGTCTTCGATGACCAATACCTTTTTCATGGTACTAAATTTAAATACCCTTTAAAAAATGCTGCTTTAAAGATCGGGATAGATTAAGGCGGGATCTTTAAAGCCAACTAAAATAGACAATCAAATCTATATAAAAAAAATGATACAGATGTAACCTTTCAATTGAAAATTATTGATCGTAGTTATTAATTACCCAATGAAACGATCAAATATGAAGTTTAGGTAGGGTTAAAGACGATTTTTATGATGTACTGTTAGAATTGATTTTCAATTAATTCAATCGTTTTAATCCTATTTATTTTGCCTGTTTCAGTACATAAAAATTTCTTTTTGAACACGATTTCCTTTGGAATTTCATAAACTAACAAAGTGTGTTTGAACATTGAAATAATTTCTTCGAGGGTATTGTTTTCTAACCTTTCACCTTCAATAATCAACAGAATTTTTTCTCCAAGCCTTTGATCAGGGGCTCCTGCAAGGAAAAATAAACGATTAATACCTGCCTTATTTAAAATTTTTTCAATTACAGGTTCAATGTTTTCAGGAGAAACTTTTACTCCTCCTGAGTTAATAACATTGTCATATCGACCAATCCATTTAAACTCATTTGTTGAAATTATTTCAACAATGTCATTCGTGTGTATTTCGCCTTTCAGGTAAGGACTTTTGATAATCAAACAACTTCGATCATCTAGTTTGATTTGAATTCCCGATAAAGTTTGGAAGAATTCTGAGGAATCGGGTCCATTCAGTTTTTGTAAAGCAATATGAGAAACGGTTTCGGTCATTCCATAGGTAGCGTAGAATTGGCAGCTAGACAATTGAAGCTTTTCTCTCGTAAAATGATCTAATGCAGCTCCTCCGATAATGGCAGCATGAATTTGATTTAATCTGCCATCGCAATCCGAGGACAACATTTCTTGAATTTGATATGGAACGAAAGCGGCAAAATCAATTTCCTGGCCAGTCGAAATTTCTTTCAATGGGTTTGCAGAAGGATTAACAGCTATGAGTTTCATTCCCGTCACAAAACACCGAACCAGCATCATCTTGCCTGCGATGTATTTTGTATCAAGGCAAACAAATGCAGTGAATCCTCTCTTTAATCCAATGGCTTGTTGGGTAAGGAGAGCACTTGCTATCATCTGCTCACGCGTAACGATTATTTCCTTCGGTGTTCCAGTGGATCCGCTGGTGTTCAGAGTGAAATATTCGGTTCCATTCAGCCAGTCTTTGATGAATAGAAAAGTACTTAATTCAAAGTCATTGTGGCCTAATAAGGTCTCTGTTTTTATTTCCTCGAGACTAACGGTTCTGCCGTTGATGTCGATGGAATCAAAAGGATAGATCGCCATTTTGTTAGGAGGTTTTTAGTTGGACAATTTTATACAAATTATTTCAAGTGTTTAATAATGTCGTTGATTGTGATAAATCAATGCAATAATTTCAGATATGAGTGCTAGATGAAAGTGAAGCATCTGTTAGAAACTTTTTCATCAACCTAAAATTGGAAATAGATAAATTGTTGCTCTTTGCCGGCAAAATATAGAATGGCAAAAATAAGGGTGTAATACATTGTCCACCGTAAAGTTCTATTCCAGCGCTCACCTAATCGTGCAATAGCATATTGTTGTTCTCTTCCAAACCATTCAATGGTTAAAAAGATACTGGTTAGAAACAAAATCATCATCGCTCTTGCTAACCCGGGAAAACGTGGAGTTGTCCATAGCGAATTCGAAAATATTTCTGCGATATACTGCATGGCATGATGAACATTATTAGATCGAAAGAAAATCCACGCAAATACAGTCAGTGTGAAAGTAGTCACTATGGATAGAAATTCAGTTAGAGTTGGAAGGTGTCTTCCTTTCGCTACAATGTCCAGATTATTTCTGTTTGTGTTCAGAATTACGGACGGGAGAACATATAAAGCATTAAGCAGTCCCCAGGCAATAAAGGTCCAATTCGCGCCATGCCAAAATCCGCTAACCAAAAAAATGATAAATATATTTCTAATCTTGCTCCAAACTCCGCCCTTACTGCCACGTAGTGGAATGTAAAGATAATCTCTTAACCATGATGTTAAGGAGATATGCCAGCGCCTCCAGAATTCTGCTATGCTTCGCGAAAAATAGGGAAAGGCAAAATTTCGTAACAGCTCTATTCCAAATAAGCGGGCAGTACCTAACGCGATATCAGAGTAGCCAGAAAAATCAGCATAGATCTGAAAAGTAAAGAACAAAGCACCTACAACAAGTGTGCTTCCGGAATAATGATCAGAGTTATTAAAAATAGTGTTGGCATACTCTGCGCAGTTATCTGCTATAACAATTTTTTTAAACAGACCCCATAAGATTTGCTTCAGGCCATCAACTGCTTTTAAATAGTTGAATTCCCTTTTTTTAAGAATTTGTGGTAAAAGATGAGTGGCTCTTTCTATTGGGCCGGCAACAAGTAGGGGAAAAAAGCTAACGAATACAGAATAGTCAATAAAATTTTTCTCTGGTTCTATTCTGTTTTTGTAAATATCAATAACATATGATAAACCGTGAAACGTGTAAAAGGAAATGCCAAGGGGTAATACTATTTGCAATGTTCCTAAATCAGCATGTATTCCTAAAAGTGAAAGTCCATCTGCAAAAGATGATGCAAAAAAATTGTAGTATTTGAAAACTCCAAGAAAACCCAAATTGACACCGATACTAAGCCACAACCAAAACTTTCTAACGTTGTCATTGCGGGATTCATGAATCTTAATACCCGTGTAGTAGTCTAGTAAAGTGGAGAAGATGAGTAGGAACAGAAATCGATAATCCCAGCTGGCATAGAAAAAGTAGCTTGAGCAAAGTAATACTATATTTTGAGTCCTTACTTTTCCATTCGTTGCAAACCAATAAAGGATAAAAACTAAGGGTAGGAATATTGCAAAGTTGACTGAATTAAAAAGCATAAGGGCTACCCATAAATTCAGAATACTATTTTATAAGAACTCAATACATTCAAATCATTGGATACAATTTTGAGATGGTCTTTATACTGTCAAAATACGAAACTCCCAGATCAAAAAACGTATTCAAATAATAAAGGCTATTCTCTAAAATTCTTTTGTCCCTACATCCACTTTCAGAATCACTATTCAGGTATTTATAAAGCCCAAAATCTTCATCATTTTCAATGAAAATGAGTTGAACCGAAGATAGACTTTATCATGCTAGACTTTATAGGAGAAATGAAGGATAGCTAAGGAAACTGAGGATACTTTGACCAGTCCGGATCACGCTTTTCAAGAAATGCATTCTTACCTTCTTTAGCTTCCTCACTTAGGTAATAAAGAAGAGTCGCATTCCCGGCAAGTTCCTGAATACCGGCTTGTCCATCCAACTCGGCATTGAATGAACTCTTTAGTAATCGAATAGCAAGCGGACTTTTTTGTATAATTTTCTTTGCCCAGGACACATACGTTTCTTCCAGCATCTCCAGGGGAACAACTTTGTTCACCAGACCCATTTCAATGGCTTCCTTTGCATCGTATTGATCGCATAGGTACCAAATCTCTCTGGCTTTCTTTTGGCCTACAATGCGCGCCAAATAGGATGCACCAAAACCACCATCGAAGCTTCCCACTTTTGGTCCGGTTTGTCCGAAGCGCGCATTCTCCGCGGCTATTGTTAAATCACAAACAACATGTAGTACATGTCCTCCACCAATGGCCCATCCGGCAACTGCGGCAATTACAGGTTTAGGTATGGAGCGAATGATTTTTTGAAGGTCAAGTACATTCAATCGGGGAGTAGTGTCTTCACCAACATAGCCTCCGTGACCTCGCACGCTCTGATCACCTCCGCTGCAAAATGCTTTACCACCTTCACCTGTTAAAATGATAGCACGTATGGCTGCATCTTCGCGACAGATGTTCATGGCATCAATCATTTCCGATACCGTTAAGGGTGTAAATGCATTATGTACGTGTGGACGATTAATACTAATGCGGGCGATACCTTCGTAGGTATGAAATAAAATCTCTTTGTATTCTTTGGCTTTTTGCCATGGATATTTAAAGCTCATAACTCTCCTTTATTTTCTGTTTTAGATTTTCAAATATTGATTTGTTCAACGTTGCTTCCGATTCCAGTTCAAGAATTTTTGTTTTTCCGTCTGGTTCAAAGAAGTCCTTCAATAGGTTTTTGAGTTTGCGTTTATTGTCAAGTTTCAAATAATCGAAACCAAACTCTTCACATAGTTTTCTCGCGTTTAGCTTTTGTTGAGTAGCAAAGTATTCATCCGTTTCAGGTAATGATCCGGGGCCATCGATCATTTTGAAAATGATTCCTCCATGATTGTTGATTACTACGATGCGAAGATTAGGAAGTGGATAATTATGCCAGAATGCATTTCGATCGTAGAAAAATGCCAGATCGCCTGTAATCAGGAAATTCAGCTTTGAATTCATCAAACTATGACCGACTGCCGTACTGCCGCATCCATCAATTCCGCTTGTGCCGCGATTTGAAAAGACATGTACTGTCTTACTGGTTTTAAGTCCGATGAAATTGGCGTACCGAACACTCATGCTGTTCGCCAGGTGTAAACTTGAATGAGCTGGAAGATTTTGAATAATTTCATTGATCAATTCCAATTCACCAAAATTGGTCTGTGGAAAAAAACCATCGAGAGAACGCAATGCTCTTCGCTCTTCTATTTCCCAAAGTTTATTGTAGTTATTCTGTTTTTGGTTAGAGAACCCTTCGCTTTGTGGAATGGTGTTCAAATAATGAAAGAACGATTCGAATTTGGTTCTGAAAATATGCGTTACATGTTGAAAAGTATCTGCAACAGCGCCTGCCTCTTGAATATGCCAATGTTGTTTGGGAGCATAGTTCCGTAGAAATACTTTCAAATTTTTTGATAGCACCGATTTTCCGAAGGTAAGCAGTAAATCAGGCTGTAACGTTTTCTTTACAGAATCGGGTGCTTGCCCTAGAAACAAATCTGTATGCCTGATAAGCATTTCAAAGGGATGAAGATTCGAAAGGATATCTCCAGCAATTGGCACCTTATGCTTCTGTGTAAAGTTGATTAGTAATTCAATTTGATCTGCATCAACATCTCCCTGACCAGCCACCACTAAAATGCGATTGAAGGAAGGCCATTCGTCTATGATTTCTTGCTTCTGTTGAGTAGATATTTCAAATGATGTAGAATGCTCTTCCACTATTCGAACATCTTTAGTGAATGTTATAATCTCATCTTTTGATGGATAAAGTGGTTCGCGAAAAGGGGCATTAATATGTACGGGCCCTTGTGGTTCTTGTCGGCTTAAATTAATGGCTTCATTCACGATTCGATTGATCGCCCATACATTATCCGGGTGTTCATATTCCTGAGGAAGTTGAAACGACTTCTTTACATGCTTCCCAAACAGATCAGTTTGATGAATGGTTTGTCCGTCTTGCTGGGCAATCCATTCTGAGGGGCGATCAGCAGAGAAAACGATTAATGGAACTTGGTTGAAAAATGCTTCCGCTACAGAAGGAGCAAAGTTATACGCGGCAGATCCTGAAGTGCAAACTAAAACCGTTGGTATCTTGGTAGATTGAGCCATTCCCAAGGCAATAAAACCAGCACTACGTTCATCACTAAAGGATCGGGTATTAATCTTGGGATGACGCGCGAATGCCAGTGTTAGAGGCGCACAACGCGAGCCAGGACACAATACAGTTTGGGTTATACCCTTTTGAGAACAGAGTTCAGCAATATCGTAAATCGGTTGAAGGCGCATCAGGAAGTAAGGGTAGACTGTAACACAGAAAAGTAAAAGTAAATCATTCGTCTATTACCTTATTGCCGATGATGAATAACTTTTAACAGGGTGTTCAATTTCATTTCGGTCTCAATCCATTCTTCTTTCGGATCGGAGTCAACCGTAACACCAGCACCTGCATAAAGTAATGCCGCATCATCCTGCAATTGCATGCAGCGCAGGTTCACAAAAAGATTAGTCTGATTATTAAAATTTACTGGCCCAAGATATCCGGCATAATATTGACGATCATAACCTTCATGTTCCTTTAAAAATTTCAATGCCGGTTCAAGGGGCATACCACATACAGCAGAAGTAGGGTGGAGGAGTTGAAGCATAACAGATCCCAGTTGTGGGAAGTTAGTGGCCTTCATATCGACTGTAAACTCCGATTTTAAGTGAAGTACATTTCCTGCCACGATTGTTTTAGGGCCGTGTTCTTCGTACTCACGAAGCCTAATCTTCTTGAAGCAACTGATAATGTATCGCTCAACAAGTGCCTGTTCTTCAATCTCTTTCTGTGTCCAGGCGACTGTCTTTAGATTAACACCTTTTTCAAAGGTCTTTGTTCCGGCCAATGCCACCGTTTTGAAAATTGTATTGTCTTCAAGGCTCACTAATACCTCTGGTGTTGCGCCCATCCAGGTTCCTGCTTCCGGACTACTCACAAATGAAACCAATGCTGTTGGATAGGTATTGCATAGGTCTTCAAAGATGTTCACTACATCAACATCGCCAGAAAGTTGAATCGATAGTGTTCGCGACAAAACGATTTTTTCCATGGCACCTTTCTCTGTTTCGGCAATGCCTTTACGAACCAGATTTAGATAGAATTTTTCTTCGCCTTGTTCTTCAATCTTGGCTTGCTTATGGAATTTCGTTTTAGGCTTTGTATTGGAGGAGGTTTTAACAATGCTCTTCAGCCATTCGTTTGATGTAATTTCAAGCGAAGTCTCAGGAGTCTGAAATCCATTTCCTGTAAAGGAGAAAGCGAAGTCAGCTTCCAGATAAAGGCTTTCCTTTTCCGGATTGAAAGGAGAGAAGATGAAGCCTGTGTTTAACTCTTCAATGGTGTCATTCTTTTTTAAAAGTTGCGTTTTCCTGGATACAACAAGATGTCGAACTGGATTATTTGGAAGCTTCCAAAGGGCAACTGAAAAATGTTGTTCGATTGCATGACTAATTATGCGCGATAGACAATCTACTTCTGTTAATGATGACGATTTTTCTGAAACCAGTGTATCCATAGTATCCTGCAGCTCTTCCTCTTAACTCTTTTTTTCTAACACGGCCATTGTTATGCGCGATATGCACACTAATTCATTTTGCTCAGTTGTGATTCGGATTTCCCAAACCTGTGTCTTCTTACCAATGTGTATGGGTTTGGTGATTCCTTTCACAAACCCTTCACGAACACTCCTTAAATGATTCGCATTAATCTCTAAACCCACACAAAAGAATTTTGTTTGATCAACACACAAAGTAGCAGCGACACTTCCCATCGTTTCTGCGAGCGATACTGAGGCGCCTCCATGGAGCAATCCCATAGGTTGATGCGTCCGCTTATCCACTGGCATGCGCGCTTCCAGATAATTTTCACCAACGGTGATGAACTCAATACCTAGCTGTTCTGCCAATGTATTCTTGAACCATGTGTTAAGGAATTCTACCGAGATGCCTTCTTTGAAAATCCCCATTTGAAGCGATGTGTTATGGTAAAGTTGAGTATTGGTTAATGTTTGATGCCTCCACAAAACATATTCTCAATTACCCTTCTGATAACGGATAACTGATAGCGATTAACTATACTTGCGCCCAAAATAACCGAAAATTGAGCAGTAAAAAAATATACATTGTCAGGCACGGTCAGACTGATTTTAATCTGAACAACATTGTTCAAGGTAGTGGGGTAAACAGCAGTCTGAACGATCGTGGTCGCGCCCAAGGGCAGGCTTTCTTTAAAGCCTATAAGAACGTGCCGTTTCAAAAGATATACACTTCTGCATTGAAAAGAACCCGTGAATCTGTTCAGGGTTTTCTTGATCTAGGTATTGCGAGTGAAGCGTTAAGCGGATTGAATGAAATCAGTTGGGGAACGAAGGAGGGGCAGAAGATCACACCCGATGAAGATGAATACTATCATCATATGTTGAAAGAATGGCAGTTGGGCAATACTACTTTGCGAATTGAAAAAGGGGAGAGTCCTGAGGATGTTGTGGAGAGAATGAAACCTGCCCTTGATCGTATCATGAGTCGACAAGATGAGGAAATAGTTTTAATCTGCATGCATGGGCGAGCCATCCGGATTTTGCTTTGCATGCTGCTGAACTATCCGTTGAAATCAATGGATATGTTTGAGCACGAAAATCTTGGCCTTTATTTGGTAAACTATACAGGCGCCATGTTTAGCGTTGAGCTTTACAACAACAACGATCACTTGCGCTCACTCAATTGAGCAAGCGCTGATTTGGCCTTGCTATCAATGCTGTTTTTGTACTCGTGCTTCTTGTAGGTAAGAGCCTGATCAAAGTACAACTTGGCTGTTTTCTTATCACCCTCTTCCATTGCAATGTATCCTAATTGCAAGCATGCGTTGGGTGCAAAATACCAGGGCTCATCACCCGTGATTTGAATGCTTTGCTCATAATACAGTTTCGCATCCTGAAGTTTTTTTTGCTTATGGTTAAGGCGAGCCATTCGATACGGAAATTCAGCTTGATCTCGTTTCGTTGTCCTTTCTTGCGGAGAGATATTTTCCAAAATCTCATAGGCATCTTCATAATATCCGCCATCAGTAAAGTACCGCGCTTTGGTAAGTTTAACATGCGGTAATTCATTTTCGGCTAAACTTCGGGCAGCATATTTATCGGCTTCAGTTGCTTCTTTTCCAGTCGTCTTTGCCTCATCGAAATTGTGCATGGCATCATTCGAATTTCCATTGAGCCAATAGCACAATGCGATTTTGTAATGAGCATCCTTCACATAATTCTCACCTGCATAATGGTTGATGAACCACCGATACATGGCAATTGAATTGATGTAATCCGCTTTCTGTAAATAGACTTCTCCCTTTAAATATTGAGCATAATAAAGTGGCAAGCCGGTCTTGTGATCTTCCAGTGTGATGATCATCTTCAACGCTTTTTCGCTCTCTGAATTTTTGATGGAGATAGATGCTCCCAGGAACAGCGCGAGGCGACTGTCGGGATTGTGTGTCAATACACTTTGCATTTCCTTCGAAGCGTCCTCGGTTTGCTGAAGCACGAAGCCCTGAACTAATACATAAAGCAGATCTGCTTCAAGCGATAAAGGGCTTTCGGATTTACGAATGGTATTCAGTTCAAGTAAGCCCTGTTCGATTGATCCTTTGATGCCCATCAGGCTCAATACCCAGTCATACTTTTCAGGAATCGAACCGATAATGACTTCTAATATCCCAGAGGATTTTTGAACAGCCTTGAATGCTGGAAATCGCTTCTTGATTTCCTGAACAGCCGTGTACGA
>JANODK010000195.1:0-4042 GCA_031412655.1 Chryseolinea sp. | reverse complement strand
CAAAACTGATAGCCCCCCAAGAGCTTCCAAAATCTAAGATTAAATTGGATATAAAATATAAGACCTACTTCGAGTTGAAAGAAAAGGATGCAGTTGATCCTATTCCTAGAAACGAAGTTCTTCAACAATTATCAGAGAGACAATTGAAAGATTTGTTGCTTCCTGCTGAACGTATTGCAGGTAATGATCCAAATGATCGCAGAGGAATGAGAAGAAAGCACCATGGCATTCTCTTTCCAGATAAAGGAGAAAAATTAAGCAAGAGCGAGAAGCAAAAACTTTCAAGCATGGTTGCAGAAGAGAATGCTTCTCGTGAACTATCTGCGTATCGAGTAGAGTTTGATTTTACAGTCAATTTAAAAAAAGTACATGCAGCTGGTGAAAAAGTTAAAAAGGTTGATGATATTGTATTACATTATAATAAATTATTAGTTCCTTATAATGGCGAATCAAAGGAAGCATTTTCAAATAGATTTCAAAAGGATTTTCATACTGTTTTGATTTTTAATAGTATCGCTATGACCGAATGCGAATGGGCAGTATTTGCCGCAGGATATCGCGGAATTGTAAGTGTGGATTTAAAAGGAATCTCAAATTTTACTATAACTCCTGTTACTACTACTTTTAGTAAAAGTCAATTAGACCGTAAAGCAAAAGAATTAGATCCTAAAATTGTTGCAAATAAGACAGAAATAGATAAAATAACTATTAGAAATGGTAATGAAAATATCATGCTATTTCGAGATAAACCAATTTATAAAACAGGTTACGAATTTTTAGATATTCCATACAAAGGATCATGTGTTGTTGATGCTCTAATTCATATATTTGGTAATATCAAAGGTCTTAAAAAGATTTGTAAAGGATATGATACACTTTACCATCATTTCGATTACGTATCAGTCGATGAGTTAATCTCACATGGCATCAGTGTCAATATGTTGGCAAATTTTTGTCGTAAACATAAAATTGGTCTATATGTTGTTAGTGAAAGTGGGGATCCTATTGTTATTGTTCAAAGAGGAAATGTTCACACAATTCCATCTTTGATAGCTATGGCATCATACCAACATTTTGCAGTTCTTGATAATAGACATCCAAAAACAGATTCTATCAAGAAGGCATTAGCAGCTACTTCTACATTTACTGATCATTGTTTAAAATCTGACAAAGTTAAGATTGATGCATTTCAATTGCCAATTATTAGTTGTGAAAATAATTACGAATTAGTCTATAATGGAAACTCTGATACAACCTATCTAGTTGATGATCTGCATAAATTTGTGAAATATTACATTAATACATATAATATTGTCCCGATTGTCAAAATGTGCGAAAAAACGATTATCGAATGTCAATTTATTTCTTATTCTAAAAAGAAGAAAGAATATAAGTTTGTTAGAGCTGAACAACTTAGCATATATGCCTCATTAGCTAAGAAGTTAAAACTCGATTATAGTGGAGGTAAGCTTCCTGAAATAGTCAAAAAGATGTATTCTGATTGGGAAAAGATTCAGTCAGATCTATTTACAACTGAACTCAAGACAATTTTTTATAAATTTAATCATAATGAGCAACTGTACAAGTTACAAGACATTGACCCAAATCAAGAACTATCTGGGTTTGATTTGTGTGCAGCTTATCCATCTGGCTTAACTAGAAATACGGAACGGTGGTCTATTTTTGATGCAAGATGCAATATTGTTGAGACTGATAAATTGGGGGAGACTGGGATTTACTATATTGAAATAAACCCCAACACATCTAATGTTTGGAAGAAAGAAATGACACTATTCTTTCGTAGAACAAAAGGATGGTTTTATCGACATACTGTAGAAAAATTGCAGAAAAGATATGACATTATCATTAAATATGCAATGTTACCTACATCTACGATAAGTTCTACATATTTTGTCGAATTTATAAACAAACTTTCTAAATTGTTCGATGGAGTGGCAAATCCAGATTCTGCAAACAAAATTCAAACGAAAGAAACAATTTATTCTGATAATATTCTTCGAAAAGAATTGAATAAGGATGCTATGCGAATTTTTACAGGTTTATTGAGGATTACATCAACCAGTTGGTCAAAGATGACATTTATTGGTACTCAAGAAGAATGCAGGATTGAGTGTTTGAAAAATCGTGAGTTAGGATTTTCGACTAATACTGAATGTTTAATTCCGGCAAGCGTAGATGAAGATAGATTTGATGATGGTCTAAGTATTGCTTACATTAATAAAGATTCAAAGATCGATAGTAACTATTTACCAATTGCCCATCAAATGTTAGAAAATATGCAGTATGATTTGTTTTCAATTTATCTAGGAAAGAATATAAATATGGATGATATTGTAGCAATCAAAACAGATGAGATTGTTTTGAAATCAGATCATCTAAAATTGATCGAAGCCAGAGTTAGTCTTTTTCCACTTCCAAAGTATAAAGTTAAAGACAATACTAAACGATTGAATCATTTAGAGTTGTCTAAATTTGATAAGGAAGAGAGATCATTTCGATATGAACCAGTCGAAATTACAGAATTATCATTGATCGGTGGTGACACACCAATCGATGGTAGGATCAATCCGAATGTTAGTCAATTAATTTTGGCTAGAGGAGGAACAGGTAAGTCAACATTATTAAATAAGGTTGATAATCCTAACTATCTAAGATTGGCACACTACAATCTATCTGCTAGAAATATTAATGGGCAAACAATATGTAAGTTTACTCACTGTGATATATTGACAGGAAAGTTTAACCTTGATGGGTTTAGTAAATATTCAGGAATGGTGTTTGATGAGATATCACAAATTCCATATTACGTTTGGCGTATGCTTTTGATAGTCAAACAAAAATACCCAGATTTTGTGTTTATTTTGGCTGGCGACTTTAACCAAATTTGTGGTGTTGGTGAAGATCATATTAATTATCAGGAATGCAGATTTATTAATGAACTTACTGATGGTAATGTAGTGGGATTAACTGAGTGTATTAGGAGCGATAAAGAGATCTTTAATTTGTGTACCAAGATCATTCAAGGTGAATCAATTGATAAAGAGATAAAACGAATGATGTGTAAAAAGTACACACTATTGCCAATTAATATCGTATACACTAATAAAAAACGTAAGCAGATTAATAGTCAACTTAACTATGAATTAAAAACTCAAGATAGTATTTTAATTTCTAAACTGAAATGTACTTGTTCGACTGATGACTGTATTTGTAAACGAGATTCAACACAAGATATGTATGTGTATCAAGATTTGCCTCTAATTGCTTATCGTAATTTTAAAACTAAATTAAGAGTTTCTATTTTAAACTGTGAGAGATTTACCGTAACAAGAATAGAAGATGATAAGATATTTATTAGTAACTATGAAGATGAAATAGAGATAACTCATAATGAATTAATTGAGAATTTTCACATGGGTTATGCTATCACTGTAGATAGATGCCAAGGTCAAACAATTGATAAACCCTTTACAATTCATGAATTCGATAAGATGAATTGGCGTCGTCAATACACTGCGATATCACGTAGTACAAAATTTGAGAATGTGCAACTACTTTTGAAGTGACCCTGAGACCTGAGACCACGAGACCTGAGACCGAGACCACGAGACCTGAGACCTGAGACTGAGACCCTGAGACCGAGACCCTGAGACCTGATACCACGAGACCTGAGACCTAGACCCTGAGACCCTGAGAACGAGACCCTGAGACCTGAGACCACGAGACCCTGAGACCGAGACCCTGAGACCTGAGACCCTGAGACTTGAGACCACGAGACCTGAGACTGAGACCCTATATTAAAAGTAGGCGCTGCCCCTAATTAGGTATATTTGAAGACGACTTAACCCACTTGTGACATAAGGTTGAGCCCCCTTCTAACGTGCCCCATATCGATTGGGGGTTACTTAAGCAATTTAAAGAACCCAACCCAAAATCGAAAGGGACATATCAACCTTATGTCACAAGTGGGTTAAGTCGTCTTCAAATATACCTAATTAGGGGCAGCGCCTACTTTTAATAT
>JANODK010000194.1:0-7258 GCA_031412655.1 Chryseolinea sp. | reverse complement strand
TCAATTTAATTCTTTCCTGAAAATATTAAAAAAAACTTGTGTGCATAGCTAAGCTCTTCCGTAGAGGGATTTAGGATGAGGTTTCAAACTCACTCTGGCGAAGATACAAAAATCAACTTGTGATTTCTATGCGATTGTTTTCAGGATCAAGGATTACACTTTCGTAATAGCCATCGCCAGTTGTGCGAGGTTCACCAACGATTTCGAAACCATCTTTTCGAAGTTTTTCTGTTAAGATATCTACCTTTTCTTTGCTTCCAACGCAAATGGCAAAGTGAATGAAGCCCATGTTTTGTTGATGCACATCGTTTCTATTTTCAGGAATGTTCGGCATCTGCATTATTTCCAACCGGCATTCACCTTCAAAACTCAGGAAGTAGGAACTGAAATTCTTTTTGGGATTGAAGTATTTTTCATTTGCCCTTGCCAGAAAGTATTTCGTGTAAAATTCTTTCATCATTTCCAGATCGTGAACCCAAAGGGCGAGGTGTTCTATTTTCATTTTTGCTAGTGCAATGAGTTAAACCGCAGAGGACGCTGAGGTTCGCAGAGGGATTTGCTGAAGCTATGAGTTAAAAAATATCATTTATAAATTTCTCTTAATGTATTTTGAATTTAACTCTGCGCTTCCCCGCCTACCGGCAGGCAGGTCTGCGCCCTCTGTGGTTTAAAGTTTTTATTTCTTTAATGTCCTTAAATAATGAATAAGATCCGTGCTCACCACTTTCGTCAGGCCTGCTTCGCGAAGCATGGAAATAATTTGTCCGCGATGATAGGTGCCGTGATTAACAACATGAAATAATGTTTCTTCATACGAATCTTCAAATGAATCACCCTTCATATTTTTATACGCGAAGATTGAAGAAAGAAACGCTTCATCTTTAGATTCAATAAACATAAGAATATCATTTGACGATTGAACTAATCCAAGCAAAGCATCTTCTTTCGTTCCATTAAAATTCGCAGACGGCCATGTATCTAAACTTTCGCCATTCATCCGCTTTAACCAAATATATTGCGCATCCCAAATGTGCATAATGGTTTTTGCGATGGAATGAAAGCTACTTCTGTTCTTCTGATAGTAGATGATATCATCAGCACTTAAAAGCACCTCAGCAACTTTTGTATTTGCCCACTCATTGAAGGTGAGATGTTTCAGAATCGGATACGCCATGTTTTTATTTTAAATATTCTGGTAAAGCTACACCTTCTTTCAGTACAGGATCAGGTATGACGGGCATTCGTTTTGTTTGCAGCGGCACAACGCCAGCCCAGATGTCCAATGCATAATCTTCGTCATCGTCTTTTGGTGGACCTACACGTATCTTTGCTGAGGCTTCTTCAATGTTAAACACAATTACCATAGTTGCTTTCCATTCGCCATCCGTTGGCTTGCGAACATCTTCCCATCTTCCGGGTTGCATCTTATTCGTGAATACCTCCAATGCTTCATAGAGTTCAGCCTGATCTACTACCTTCTCTGCATGACTAAACAAAACAACTGATCTATAATTAACAGAGTGATGAAAAGCAGATCGCGCCAATACCAAACCATCAATGTGTGTTACACTAATACAAACCGGAAGTTTTTTCTCGGCCAACTCACGCATATAAAAACTGCCTACTGATCCATGGAGATACACTTTATTACCCATCCGGCAAAAGCCTGTTGGAATTTGAAACGGTTGTCCATCGCGAACATAGGCAAGGGTACAGACTAACGCGTCATCTAAAATGTTGTAAACAACTTCTTTGTCGTACTCACCACGTTTTGGAAGGCGAGTGATTTGGTTCTTGTCGGTGAGGGGGAATTTTTCCATTTTGTAATACTTTAATTGATTACCAATTCTACTAACTGATCTTTAATTACTTTTTCGTTTGATGATAAAGCACTCTTTAAATTGTTCCATGCCGATCCTCGGGTAGTACTCAACTGCTTTTGGAGCAGCTAGTAACATGAGCATTGCATTGCTTCCTGCTGCTTCATATGTTAGCCGGATTAACTCTTTTCCAATGCCTTGTTTTTGAAAAGCTTCATCTACGGCCAAATCCGATAGGTAGCAGCAAAATGAAAAATCACTAAGCGCACGTGATACACCAACCAGTAAATCACCTTGCCATGCGGTAATGATGATATTACCATGCTGCAACATCTTTTCAATCCGATCACGATCATCAACGGGTCTTCGCTCTGACAATGTAGCGCGTATCAATACATCAATGAATTGATCGGCTGATATTTTAATATTACTTCTATAGGTAATGCTCATGACTATTTCATTTTCAAAACAATCTTCCCAAACTGATCACTTTTCTCCATACGTTGAAATGCGTCTGTGATTTGCTCAAATGGAAACACCGAATCAATCACCGGTTTTACATTTCGACTCTCCAATAAATCAATCATCGATAAAAATTCATCACGCGTTCCCATTGTTGTGCCATGAATGGAAATCTGTTTCCAATACAACATGTTCGTTGCTATTTCTGTGATGTTTCCTGCGGTTCTTCCAAAGTTTACAATGCGCCCTCCTGGCATGGCGAGGTCAATTAATTTTCCAAACTGATCGCCACCGGCACTGTCGATGATAATATCAAAACCTCCTGCTTCTTTCTTTGCTTTCGCAACCCACTCCGGATCTTTATAGTTGAAACCAGCAACGGCTCCAAGTGCTTTTGCCTTTTCTATTTTTTCATCCGAACCAGACGTTACGTAGACTTTAGCATGATAAGCCACAGCAAATTGCAATACCCATAACGCAGCGCCTCCACCAATACCGGTGATTAATACTTTTTCCTTTGAACGCAATCTTGCTTTCGAAAACAATGCGCGGTAGGCTGTCAATCCTGATAAAGGAACTGCTGCTGATTGTTCAGAAGTTAAGTGCTCTGGTTTTTCGAAAATGTATTTTTTGGAAATCACCATGTACTCACCAAACGTTCCGTGATCAGGCAATCCTAATATTCTAAACTTATCGCCTTGCACGATCGGATTGCTTCCCCAATCCAAACTTGGATTGATGATCACTTCCATTCCAATTAACAATGTATCAGCATCTTCACCAACATCTTCAATCACACCACATCCATCGGACCCTAAAATAATTCCATCAGGATAATGTTGAGTATGTTCTTTCATTAGCCACAAGTCGCGATGATTCAATGCAACATGCTGCATGCGAATCAATACCTGGTCTTTAACGGGCTTTGGTTTTTTTGTTTCCTGAATGGCAATAGGATAATCTTTGCCGTGGAAGAGTAAGGCTTTCATGAGAGGAAAGTTTCGAGTTTAAAGTTTCGAGTCTAAAGTTCCGAATTGTGCACACTTTGTAATTGATGCTAAGAAACTTTAAACTCGAAACTCGAAACTATTTAATAATGTAATTCCATCCATGCACATCGGCTTCAGAACCCATGCGGATGTTTTGAAGTTTTTGTTTTACGCGTTGTTGGAAACTATCAGGTCCTGCTTCCGGAATTTCAAGATCCTCACCTTTGATTCGGATGACAGCAATTGGTGCTACCACGGCTGCTGTACCAGTACCAAAAGCTTCAGAGATTGTTTTGTTCTTCAAGCCGTCTTCGATTTCATCAAGGCTCACTCTTCTTTCTTCTACTTGAATACCCATGTCTTTGGCAAGTGTAAGAATTGAATCGCGGGTTATGCCGTCCAGAATTGCTGTTGTTAATTTAGGTGTAACAAGTTTTCCGTTGATCACGAACATTACGTTCATCATTCCTACTTCGTCAATGTATTTATGTTCTTTGTGATCCGTCCACAAAATTTGATCGAAGCCTTCTTCGCGTGCAATTTGTGTTGGATAAAATGCACCACCATAATTACCGGCACATTTTGCAAAGCCTGTTCCTCCTTCTGCAGTACGAACGTAATGATCTTCTACTTTTAATCTGTATGGCTTAGACTGATATGCAGCCACCGGACTGTTGATAATGATGAATTTAAAATGATCGGCAACCTTTACACCAAGTCGTGCTTCGTATGCAAACATAAACGGACGAACATAAAGTGAAGAGCCTTCTGATTTCGGAATCCATTTCTTATCCAGCTCAATCAAAGCATGAAGCGATTGAATGAACATCTCTTCACTCACTTGTGGCATCACCATCCGATCGAGAGAATTGTTCATGCGAGAATGATGTTTGTGCGGACGGAAAATATTGATCGCACCATCGTTCATATAAAATGCTTTCATCCCTTCGAAGATGGCTTGTCCATAATGAAGCGATAACATCGCTGGGCTCATCATCATATCTCCATAAGGAACAATAGTAGGCTCGTGCCATTTACCATCTTTAAAATCAGCTACGACCATGTGGTCGGCAATGTATTTTCCGAATTCCAGATTGTTGAAATCAACTTCATTGATCCTGGATTTCGCAATGTGATCGATCGGAATTGTACTGGTTATAGTCATGGTGTATTTGTTTGCTATTTGGAGGTTTAAAGGTAGTAATGTTATGTCTATTTCTAGGAGTTCTCAGTCGCGAATAGAGCAACTTATTTCGTCAAATCCGCTATGAATGCCCCGCTTTTTTCATTTCCGATGCGATTGCGATTGATCCCTGGTCTCCTCGCTTTTCCAGCTCTGTTACAATCGTTTCATGGTTTTTTGCATCGCGGTTTTGAGAAAGCTTGTAGGCAGCCTCCATCTTGGAAATCTCGATTTCAAAACCCACAATGCCGAGCATTTCCCTTTTCACATAATTCGGATTCATTCGATCAACCGAAACTGGCTTTTCGGATTGTTTTTCATATTTACCGGTAAGCTCTTTTAATGAATTTAAAAGTTCCTGTTCAGTCTGGATTTTTAGTTTACCATAAACATGCACGGCCAGATAATTCCAGGTTGACACATTTTCATGATCGTACCACGATGAAGAAATGTAGGCATGTGGTCCTGCAAAAATGGCGAGCACTTCAGTATCCGCATCCCACTCTTTCCATTGTTTATTTCCTTTTGCAATATGCCCCTGCAATTTTTTCTTATCGCGCGATAAAATTAATGGAACATGAGTAGCCCAGGGTTTACCTTCAACGGTGCTAATTAAAATGGCGAAACCGTTCGCCTGAATAAATTCAAGAAGCTCTTCTGTGTTTTCGTTTCGATTAACTTTTGCAGTATACATACTAACTAATAGTTTTCTTTTAGTGCCTGAACTGCAATCCTGACATCCACCTCAGTGGTAAGCCAGTTGCTAAAGGCTGCACGAATAGCAGGCACTCCTTTGTAATTTGTTGGCGTGAAAAACGCACGACCATCGTCTCTAACCTTCGCTAAGAATTTTGTTATAGAAGCAGCATCCGGATCTTCCTGATTAAACGTGAAGCACACTACATTCATGCGAACAGGTGAGAGAAGTTTAAACTCAGAAGAGTCGTTGATCATTGTTCCAAATAGTTTAGCGCAATCACAATTGCGTTCCACGATCTCGCGATGTCCTTCTTTTCCGTAGGCCATCAATGTAAACCACGATGGTAATGCGCGAAAACGCCTGGAGTTCTCCGGTGTGTAATGAAAGTAATCCGGACTTTGTGCTGGATCGCCTAAGTAAGCCGCGCTGTTTTGAAAAACACTGAGCTGAATATTTTTGTGACGCGTGAACTGCATAGCCGCATCGTATGGAACATTCAACCATTTGTGCGCATCGATGGTGATACTATCGGCATGATTAATTCCTTTTATATAATGAGCATAGGTAGGCGAGCATCCTGCGAATCCACCAAATGCTGCATCAACATGAAGCCAGAATGAGTATTTTAATTTTAGTTTTGCGATCGCTTCCAAATCATCAAAGTCAACCGTGTTCACCGTTCCTGAATTCGCGACTATGATTAAATGATTATTTTGATTGGCATGATTGTCTTTGAGATAATCTTCCAGTTTTGCTACATCAATTGCTTCGCGATCCGGTAGTGTGTCTATTTTAATAAGCGACTTTCGTCCGATGCCCAACATGGACAATGATTTATAAACACTCGAATGTGGTGTCCCGCTTAAAATCTGAATCGGTTTTCCGCTCGACAATCCCTCCAGACTAAAATCGATACCTTGCTGCTCACCTACCCACTGACGTGCTTGTGCAAGACTTGTAAAATTAGAAATGGTAGCGCCTGTTACAAACGAACCAAAATAGGCTTCATCCAATCCAAAAAGTTGTTTTAAAAAATGAAGCGTTTGTCTTTCTATTTGTGGAGCGATGGAGTCATTGCTTCCACATGCGTTTTGATCGTATGCACTGACTAGCCAATCGCCTGCGACTGATGCAGGTGTTGATCCTCCTGTAACAAAACCAAAATAACGCGGGCCTGCACTGTTTGTCATTTTATCAGCGAAGTTTTGTTCAAAAAACTTTAATGATGCATTTGTGCCTATACCTGTCTCAGGCATATCCATCATTTCAATATTCGTTATGAATCTACCGGGAGGAAGATCATCCTGCTTATCAAAATAGGTATTTGCTAACGCAAGGGTATTCGAGAGAATATCTTTGATCGATTCACGATCAGAGTGAAGGGTTTTATTCATCGGCCTTTAATTCAAATAGATTGTTCCTGTAGAAAATAATTTTGCTGTGCCCGCAATGGCAACGCGATCACCTAATAATTTACAATGCAGCTTTCCTCCTCGTTTAGAAAGTTGCTTTGCATTCAGTTCCGTTTTTCCAAATACATTAGACCAATACGGAGTCAAAGTAGTATGTGCCGAACCTGTAACCGGATCTTCGCCTCCACCAGATTGTGGATCAAAAAAACGCGAAACAAAATCAACGTGATTTCCTTTGGCTGTAACAATAATGCCGCGCGCTTTCACTTTGGCAACTTGCGTAAGATCAGGTATCATGTTTTGAATGATCTCTTCACGATCAAACACAAGCATGTAATCCGTTTTTCCTTTAAAGGTTTGTAATGCCTTTGCACCAAGGGCTTTTTCTAATTCGGGGATGGCTGGAACTTCATTAAACTTATCCACTGGAAAGTTTAATGTGAGAAGTGTATCTGATTTCGTTACGGATAATGGTCCGCTAAGTGAATTGAACTTTATCGAATCGCCTTGATGACCTTCATGAAAAAACAAAACAAATGCAGTGGCGAGTGTTGCATGTCCACATAATAGAACTTCCGTAGTAGTGGTGAACCAACGAATGCGAAGACCTTCTGGCTCGTTGACATAAAATGCAGTTTCAGCCAAATTATTTTCCATGGCAATGCTTTGCATCACATTATCCGGAAGCCATT
>JANODK010000193.1:0-1804 GCA_031412655.1 Chryseolinea sp. | reverse complement strand
GCTACAAGGCTTAGGCGTGGCTGCAAAACACTATGATGTTGTAGAGAGTTATGAGTGATTTTTCAGGCATCCAACCAGCAGAGGGCGATCGCGGGAATTACAGGCTAAGTCCGCTCAGTCTGCGGTTATGCGTTTGGTGGGTTCCCGCCGTCGGAGTCGAAGTAGGCTTTGATTGAGTTGGTTGATTATGTTTTTAGTCAACTTTATTGCGATCGCGCAGTTTTAGGGAAGATAATCAAATTGTGGTTTATATCTTATCTAAAAAGTTTTTTTTCAATTAATTGGAGGTATTTACAATGTCTTTTTGGTTCTTATACGACAATCCCGAAAAATTAGAATTAGAAAAGGACAACTTAGACAAGGAAATCAATTTTTTATTAGATTCAGATAAATTTTATTGGGATAAAATTTATCTATTTTCTGCTTTTGTTAAAGATGATGGGGTGAAAAAAGTAAAAGAAATTCTTCTACACCCTTCTTTAAAAGAAAATACGGAAGTTTTGATTGCGATCGGACAAAAAGATAATTTTAATGACCCTAGTGATATTCAAAAGTTATTGAAATTTATCGACGAAGAATCAACAAAGATTAAAACAACTAAGCCTGTTCGTTTTATATGTCCCACAAATAACTTTCATATCAAAACCTATTGTTTTTTAGGCCGTCGTGTTAAAGACGATAAAGAAATAGGTTTTTCTATCATAGGGTCATCTAATCTAACTTGGTCAGGTCTTAAATGTGAGGGAGAATTATGTATTAGTATCCACCACTTAAATTTAACAAAAGAATTAATTTATCGTTTGTCAAAAAAATATAGTAACTCGCCTCAGTGGAATCAAAAAATTAGGGAGTATGAAATAAAATATAAAGAACACTCTCGTAAAGATCAAAATGAAGTTCTACCCATACCAAACAGACAAGATGGTAAATTTCTTAAACTAGGTGTCTTGACTGATAGTTTTCTTCTTGCCAAGGCAACTAATCTCACTAATCCTAGTGAGAATATACATTGTTTCCACTCGAATCAAACTATAGATGAAGAGAAAAATGATGTTCTTCAAGGTTCTTTATGCCTCTTATTAACAGAAAACAAGATATTCCAAATTGCTGAAATCAGGTCTCACAGTTCCTATCAAGAAAACCCAGAAGGATGTTTTGTAACATATAAAGAAAATGTAACTTATGAGCTTTCTGAGGATATTTGTGAAATCCTTGAGAAAGAAGAGTATAAAATAATATATAATCCAGAGAATATGGAGAAATTACCGTATGACATTCTAAAGGATTTTGAAAACGAAGTTAAGGAATATCAGGAATATCAGAAAATGCTCGACGATCCGAAATATCAAAAATGGATAAAAAAAGGTAAGGAGAAGAGGCAATCAAAAATTAACAGCCTATTAGAAGAAATAGAAGAAAGAGAAGAAATTGATCTCATCACTTTAAAAAAAAAGCTAAAAGAAATCAGAGAATTAATTTAATGTGCCATGATTGTGTTCTCAATACCAACTTAATTTTACAATGGTTGTGGGATAAAATCATCGTCTTTACCGGCCATAATAGTAATAGCAGGCTTCTTGCAAAAGTGCCATTAATTGTCAGAAAATCAAAGAGAATTTATTGTTTCAGAGTTTATACTTATCTTAAGTCTTTGCTAAAAGTTTAAGTAACTTCTTTGCTGGTAAGCCTGTAAGATGGCATATTGAAGGAACTAGAGATAGTGTTAGTATGAGGGTAATAGTAGAACCTGATGGGAGAGGAATCATTACAGCTTTCCCAACTAACCTACCCAAAAATCCCTAGC
>JANODK010000192.1:0-55740 GCA_031412655.1 Chryseolinea sp. | reverse complement strand
ATACTACAAGTGGTAAGTATTAACGTATTCGACAAATCACCCATCGAAAATCTGTTCGACAAACCAATACAACAAAATGACAAAGAACTATTCCCCGCTAACCAATTGAGTATCTTTGAGTAATATCAAAAGGCTAGTGATCGTAGGTATCTACGGAATGAATTTCGATTTCATGCCAGAGCTACGTTGGGAAGTAGGATACCCGGGAGTTATGTTTTTAATGATTCTGGTGACGATCACGATCTACCTGTGGTTCAAAAGAAAAAGCTGGCTATAAGATGCAATGGACGAGAAGTTTTGGGATTACTGAAATGATATTTGTTATCGCATTTATCATACTCTACGTACTTTACTGCGTTCGTATTATTCGTATTGCGCGGAAGTTAAATTCTCCCTTCCATAACATTTTCATCAAACTACTTCTTCGGTCGGCAATGTTCTCACTCTTGATTATCTCACTATTGGGGCCGTCCTTTGGTGCTGGTAAGAAAGAAGTGAAGTCAGTAGGTAAAGACATTATGATTTGTCTTGATCTTTCAAAATCGATGGACGCATTTGATATTCAACCCACAAGACTTGAAAAGATAAAATATGAAATGCAAAGGATTGTTGATGCGTTCAGCTCAGACCGCATTGGTATCATTATCTTTTCTGGTGAGGCATTCGTACAAATTCCATTAACCTACGACCAAAGTGCATTAAGACTTTTCACGGAGACTTTAAACACTGGCCTAATGCCTTCCGGTAGTACAGACTTTGGTCCTCCAATGGAATTAGCGCTAAAAAAATTCAAGGAAGAAGAGAATAAACCAAACTATCGAATACAATCACGAGTGATTATACTGATCAGCGATGGAGAAGATTTTGGTGAGAATACAGACGAGGTAGCTGATGAAGTCGTGGACAGTGGTATAAAACTTTTTACCCTGGGAGTTGGAACAGAAAAGGGAGGACAAATTTATTCGGGCAATGGACTCAAGAAAGATAGGCAAGGTAATGTAGTTACTACAAAGCTCAATTCGGATGCACTGCGATCACTAGCCAAAAGAACTGCCGGTCAATACTTTGAAATCAATGAGAGTAAAAATGATGTTTCAAGATTGATTAATACCATTAGCTCAATTCAAGGGGATCTTCGGGATAGCCGAGTGGTGGATGTATCTGCAAATAAGTATTACTACTTCCTCTTAGCTGCTTTATGTCTTCTTGTTGTAGATATACTCCTAAGTATTAAAACCATAAGAATTTGAAAGCTTGATTATGAGGATAAGTCTTATCGTATTCAATTTAATTTTAAGCTGTACATCTATTTGTTATAGTCAGAGTGCACTTAAAATTGCAAAACTGAAATACAATGGTGGTGGTGACTGGTATGCTGCGAAAACAGCCCTTCCAAATCTGATTGAATTTTGTAATCACGAATTAGGTACCGACATCGAACCTGAAGAAGACATAGTAGAAGCGGGAAGTAGAGATATTTTCCTGTATCCTTATGTGTTCATGACAGGTCATGGCAATGTAGTTTTCTCAGAGAGTGATGCGGCTAATCTTAGAAAATACGTTCTGGGTGGTGGCTTCCTTCACATTGATGATAACTACGGTCTTGATAAGTTCATACGATTGGAATTAAAGAAGGTGTTTCCGGAATTAGAGTTGGTGGAGCTACCGTTCACTCATCCCATCTATCATCAGAAGTTTGATTTCGCCAACGGTCTACCTAAAATTCATGAACACGATGGAAAACCGCCTCAAGGTTTTGGATTGATCTATCAAGGTAAACTGGTTATTTTTTATTCTTATGAGACCGATCTTGGCAATGGCTGGGAGGATCAGCGTATCCATAATGATCCAGTAGAAAAGCATCAGCAGGCACTACGTATGGGTGCTAATATTATATCCTATTGCTTCACCACTTCCTTCTGATTCTTCAGGAGGGAGCATCAGGATTAGATATTGAATTATTTGAATCAAAATACAGAAGAGCTGAATTTGTTGATAACCCTTTGCCATTATCAATTGGGGTAATGCGGCAGAAAGATTTAGTCATGCGCTTAAACTTGGCTAATTCATTTTAACTCTTTGAAGGCGACTCCTGATATATACCCATAATATTTCCAGCCGGATCAGTAAAGTGTGCTATCAATTCACCGGAATCCATTTTCATGGAGAATACAACCTTGCCTCCATTGCCAATAATCAATTTCTTTGTTGCCTCGGCATCATCTACCATAATGGAAATAATAATTCCCGCTTCGGTCATTGGTTTTTTGTCCAGTACCCACATGCCACTCACTTCACCCACGCCATCATCAAAAGCTACAGCGCCACTTGCATCCTCTCTTATGTTCCATCCAAAGGATTGGCTGTAAAAAGAGGCAGAGTCTTCAATGTCTGTTGCCGGAATTTCAAGGTAACAGATTTTGCCATTGGCTCGTGTGGGTTGTTTATCGTCCATGCGATTGAGGTTTTGATTTTGAATTGGAGATGAAGTTAGCAGAATGCGATGGAATAAATGTCCAATAACATCCCGATGGACGTCTTTATTATTAATTGACTCTGGTTTTGCGCTAAATTTACTTCCTTAACTCTTTAACAGTTGAACGTATTCCTTAAACAACTCTCACTGATCCTCACCTTTGCCGGCATTGCGCAAGGGATATTTGTGGTTTTACTCCTGAATAACAGAGGCGCCAAAAAAAGTCGCGCGAATACATTCCTTTCTATTTTACTGATTTCACTTTCCTTCAGCATTGCCCATATTCTTTTTGCAGGAGCCGTTATCGATCATCTTTCTGTTAAAGTCTATACACTCGGAGATCCTACATTTTTTTTGATTGCTCCATTGCTTTGGTTTTATACAAAGGAATTGATCGGAGAACGGGTGAAGTTATCCAAGACTCTTATCCTTCATTTTTCCCCATTCCTATTAATTATCATTTTGTCTCTGACGATGCGCTCCATAAACCCAGATTTTGCATTCATGCAATTTCTGGAGCATCATCAGCAATTCATCCGTGTCGTCTTCTGGATGATTATTGTTGTTCAGTTTTCTTCTTACCAGTTTTTTATACGAAAGAAATGGATTGCGTATCAGGAATTCATCAAGCAAGAAGTTTCGAATAAAGAAGGAGTGGATATATCGTGGGTGAGATTTTTTATGATTATCTTTTTGTTGATCAATGTATTTTTTCTGTTTAGTCTTTTTGCGGTCATTCATCTTCAAAACGGCCCATGGCTGCCTAAAACAACGGCATTGATATTCTCACTTTCCATATTCGCCTTAGGCTACAAAGGATTATTGCAGAAGCAACTTTTTCAAAAAGATGAATTGATAAAACAAGAAGATTGTATTCCGACATCTTTGGATACACCAGTGAGCAAGCCCGACCCTGAACTGGTAAACCGATTGTTGAATTACATGCAGGAGAAGAAGCCTTACCTCGATGCTGAGTTGACATTAAGTAGTCTCGCGAAAGATTTGGATATCAGTCGCAGTCAGTTGTCTGTTTTAATTAATGAAGGAATAGGCGATAACTTTTATGACTTCATTAATAAATATAGAGTAGAAGAAGTAAAGCGGTTGATGCTTGATCCGCAAGTGAAGAACTATAATCTTTTAGGAATTGCGCTTGAAGCGGGATTCAAATCGAAGTCAACGTTCAATCTTATCTTCAAACGCTTTACAGGATTAACGCCTACGGAGTACCGGAAAAATCTTTCGAGTTAGTTAAATTCAACCAAATCCTTTTGCACCATGTCACAACAGGAAAACAAAAGCACTACTTTTTTCGCACCTCATCTGGCCATTAAAATTGTGAACCCTGCAATGGAGTTTTATCAAAACGCATTTGATGCCAAAGAGCTACGCAGGTTTAGCAATGAGGATGGCAGTGTTCATGTAGCCGAGATGGAAATTGAGGGTGCCTTGTTTCATATCCATGAAGAAGTTTTGCGCCATAACCAGATAGGCCCGGAGACAGCTGGCGTTACCACGATGTTAATTGGTTTATTCACTCCTGATCCTGACAAATTATTTCAACAAGCCGTTGCGTTGGGTGCTGGCATAGTAAGCTCGATCCAGGATTTTGATTAAGGATACAGACAAGGTGTTGTTGAGGATCCGTTCGGCCACCAATGGCTCATCCAGAAAAAGATTTGATCAAAGACGTCCAGCAGGATTTCGGTAGACGATTCAGTCTTGCAGGTTCACTAGTATTGTATCAAAAACAATATTATGAATCACGAGCAAAGTAAAAATCTTATCGAATTGAGGCAGGTCAACAAATTCTTTCCACTGGCTTCTGGAATATTTCAGGCATTGAAGAATGTAAGCATTAATATTCCAAAAGGACAGTTGATTGCCATCACCGGAAAATCAGGAAGTGGAAAATCAACTTTGCTCAACATCATTGCCGGAATTGATAAACCCACAGAGGGAAGTGTTTCAATCAATGGAGTGCATGTTGAAAAACTTTCTGAAAGTGCATTGGCCACCTGGCGTGGAAAAAATATTGGTGTTGTATTTCAATTTTTTCAGTTGCTCCCGACACTCACCATTCTTGAGAACGTAATGTTGCCAATGGATTTCTGCAACAGTTACCCAAAAGGAGGAAGAAAAGAACGCGCATTAGCATTACTTGAGCAGGTTGATATAAAAGAGCAAGCCGATAAACTTCCCTCTACATTGTCAGGAGGTCAACAACAGCGTGCTGCTATTGCGAGGGCTTTGGCAAATGATCCACCCGTTATTATTGCTGATGAACCAACCGGAAACCTGGATTCACAAACCGCCACTTCTATTTTCGAATTGTTTGCTGCCCTGACGCGATCAGGCAAAACCGTTATCATCGTTACGCACGAAAAAGATTTTTCATCCTACTTTGAAAATGTAATCGCCATTGCGGATGGTGTAATTGTAAACGAATTAATACCTGCTTAAAATCATAACGATGCAAACAAGATACATCAAGGTCATTCGTGATCTTACATCCGATTATTCAAAAAACTTTATGCTCGTATTGGCAATTGCCATTGGTGTTTTTGGAATTGGCTCTATCCTCGGTGGTTACAGTGTAATTAAACGCGAGATGACCGACAATTACATGGGAACTGTTCCCGCATCTGCCACCATTGAATTAGAAGAAAATATTTCAAAAGCACTTGTTGATAGTGTGAGACAATTTCCTGGAATAGCTGAAGCAGAACGACATGCAACATTGGTAGCCCGTATGAAGGTAGGAGAAAAGTGGTACCCTATACTACTCTTTATTATCGATGACTTCAAAGACAAACGAACGAATAAAGTTTATCACATATCGGGAGCATCAGAACCTTCAACAGGAACGATGCTTGTAGAGCGAACAGCATTTGTTGTGATGCAAGCGAAAGAAGGTGATGAAATTGAAATTAAAACACCGAACGGAAATCCACACAAAATAAAATTAGTTGGAACAGTACACGATCCTGGTTTGGCACCGGCATGGCAGGAACAAGCTGGGTATGGATATATTAATCTTTCAACGGTCCACTTGCTCGGAGAGACACAAGGTTTTAATCAGTTGCGAATTTTAGTACGTGAACAATCTGATTCCAGAGAATACATTGCTGAAAAAGTAAAAGCTGTTGCTGAACAATTGAAACAATCCGGATATGACGTTCATGAAATTCAAGTGCCACCTCCAGGTAAACATCCGCATCAAAGTCAGATGAGCGCTGTAATGACAATCTTCATTGTATTTAGTTTTCTGATTCTTATTCTGGGCTCCATACTCGTTGCTACTTCTATGGCAACACTGATGGTAAAACAGATTCGTCAAATAGGAGTGATGAAAACAATAGGAGCAACATCATCTCAGATTACAGGTTTGTATTTTGTAATGATTACAATACTTTGTTTAGTAGCATTGGTTGTAGCAATACCACTGAGCATGCTGGCTGCCTCTGGATTTTATCATCAGATTGCCACGCTGCTGAATATTGAAATCAGAAATAATGCAATACCCTATTGGGTTCCCCTATTGCAAGTTGGTTCAGGCATCATCATCCCGCTGATCGCTGCAATTTTTCCGGTTATTCGGGGAAGTCGTATTTCTGTTCGCAATGCACTTGATAATCATGGAGTGAATCAATTGAACATGAGTAATGATTCATGGGCTGTGAAACTTTCTCAATTGGATTTCTTTAGCGAAACCTTTCGTCTTTCCATTCGAAATGTATTCCGTCAACGTTCACGTCTCACCATGACATTGGGATTACTCGCTGCAGGTGGAGCAATGTTTATGACGGCATTGAATGTATCAGAAGCATGGAATAATAATCTGAAGCAAATTTATTCACAACGATTTTATGATCTCGAAATAAAACTGAATAATTCAATTGATGCTGATTCTGTTCTTGAGAAGATAAAAGGCATTTCATGTGTTCGCGCTGTAGAGGGATGGGATCATTCACCAACTTCAGTGAGTAAAGAAAATTCAATCGAGGTAACTTCTACTTATCCTGACAAGGGACATGGAAGTTTTGCTATGCTGGCGATTCCTGTGCCTACTCAATTACTGAAGCCAAATGTTGTTGAAGGGCAATGGCTTAGCAATCCTTTAGCGAACGATGTTGTGTTAAATCAATCGTCAAGAGGATTATTAAAGATTGGAGAGCAAGTCTCGCTTTCCATTGATGGAGAACCCAGTCGATGGAATGTGATTGGATTTACGGAAGATGTTGGAGCGCATGCCACAGCCTATGTATCCCTTAATGTATTTTCAAACCTGACGAATACATCCGGTAAAGTGAAGATGCTGCGCGTGTCGTATACCGATCGATCAAAAGAAAATGCGGTGAAGAAGAATCGCGAAGTAGAAGCGTTGCTTGAAAAAGAAAATATTTCAGTGAATACAACCATTCCGGTCTGGTTGCTTCAGAGCGCCATTGCCGCGCACATGAAAGTGTTAATCAACTCACTCATGACGATGGCCATTTTAATGGGACTTGTTGGTACACTTGGTTTGATGTCAACAATGAGCATGAACATTCTGGAACGTACACGCGAGATTGGTGTAATGCGTGCTATAGGTGCAACGCCAAAGAAGATCAGAAATCTAATCGTGTGGGAAGGATTGTTGATTGGTGGACTGAGTATTTTTATTGCCCTTTTAGTCTCCCTAATTCTCTCTACCTACATGGGAAGACTCATTGGCAACATGGCGTTCCGCACTCCATTAGTATTAACCGTTTCCATTCTTGCCCTTGGAATATGGGTACTCATTATTATAGCAGGCTCCTATATCGCCACACTTTACCCGGCACGAAGAGCAAATAAGATCACTACACGTGAAGCGCTTGCTTATGAATAACCAAATTGAGCTCGTAACGTGTTGAATCTTCTCTACAGAATCAGGGAATGATAGTCATCAACGTTCGCTTTTAGGTGGACCGAATCTGTCGGGATCGCCACTACACGTGTTGTTTTCATAAGGCATGAAAATGGCTTATCTATGTAAATCAACATCAGAAATTATAACTGACAATTGCACAAAATGAAAAAGATCATAGAGGAAACACTCAAGGACTCAAAGGAAGCAGTCAAGGATTCTCCAGGGAGTATGTTGAGTCAGAAAACGAATGAGGATTTTAATAAGCAAAAGCCAGATGCGCGAGATCCTAATTTTAAAACATTCATAACCTACACCTGTACAATGCATGCCGGAGTAAAAATGGGTAAGCCTGGTAAATGCCCACGATGCGGAATGGAGTTAGTTGAAAACAAATAGAAGGTAATGGCACAAGAATGATGACCCCCTTTACAAATGAAAAAATTATTAACCTTACTTTTTGCGATCGCTCTTATGGCCATTGCACTTTTCGCTAAGCCATTATTCGCTCAAAATGATTACAAGCAACCCTACCTGAATTCGTCAGGTGAAGTCCTGGACTCTGTTGGAACGAAATTAGGATGGATCACTCCTGAAGGTATCATTTATAATTTTAAAGGACAGAAGGAAGCATCAATAGAAGAACAGGTGTTGCTTGACAACAAACGCATGGTATTGGGTAAGATTGGCAGTAATGGAACATTTTATAATGCAAAGGAGAAAGTTCTATTCACAATAGAACCCAACAGCAAAGGAGAGAAATGTAAGATCCTCAATCCAAAAGGTAAAGTAATAGCCACGGTTCACGAAGGGTTTAAGAATCAGGCATGTGCTATAGTCTGTCTTTCTAAAAATATGCTTCATTAAAAAACAAACAAGAATCAGTGGTCGATCCTTCAATCGTCAGTTAACTTCAATAGCTCATTCATCAGATTTATGTAAAAATTAAACCCTTAATAATATGAAAGTAAAATTTAGTTTAATGTTAATACTCGCGATGTGTGTATTTACGCTGGTACAGTCTCAAGAGCTACCTCCAAAGCATAGAGGTATGCATCCTACATTACAAAAAGATGGTAAAGTGATTGACGAAAACGGAAAACAACTTGGTTACATTACGCCAAGTGGTAAAGTATGCGATGTAACAGGTAAAGTAATCGGCATTATTGCAGAGAGCGGTGATGTAACCACAGCCAATGGTAAAGGAATTGTTGGTGTAATTCAGAAGGATGGAAGTTTCAAATCAAAACACGGACATATCCTTACAACAGGTGGTGACGGAGCCATTATGGTAGCGGGTAAAATGGTTGGTCATGTAGATGAATTATACAAAATCAAATCACATGCTTGTGCAGTACATTGCTTTTTTAGTCAAGAGAATGAAGACGCAAAAGAAATCGATAGTCAGATCGAATAGTAAATTTATTGTTATTTCCGATGGTGAAACAATACAATAACCAACAGTAATCGCATTGTTGGTTATTGTATTTTACAGTGCATACAGAAAGTTAATTCTGCAGGCAAAACCTGTCTTAATGCTGAAACCAGCTTATTGAATTTTGATATGCGAAAATGATATAACTCTTTCGGGTAATTGTGTAACTTCATTTTCAGAATGATATCGTTCATTTGATACAGATCAACTAATTAAAACAATATGAAAAAATCAACCTTAACGAGCGCTTTTCTCTTTGCAGGATTATTCGTTTTCGTGATTACGTTTAGTAGCTGCGGAAATAAGAAAAATGATGATAAACAGCAAACGGAAAGTGCGGAACACCATCATGAAGCCGGTGATTCAACAAATCATGATGCATTGGCGGAGATGACGCATTCCTGTCCCATGCATCCTGAAGAAAAAGGAAAAGAGGGTGACACATGTTCTAAGTGTGCAATGAAGATGGAACCCGTCAAAGAAACTGACCAGAAATAATAACATCCTCATCAGAGTCAACTCACACCACTTGGGAGACTCTGATGAGAAATGTTTTCTTAAGATACCTCATCAGAATCACTGGCCTCCGTGACTCTGATGAAGAATGACATTCCAATTCTAATACTTATACTTACTTCTATTCTCTTTTGCTTCCCGTGACATTCTGCCGGATTGCTTATTAAACCGTTTTTTATCTTCTGCACTAATCTCGAAGCGTCTCTGCTCCTTTATTAATTTCAGATAGCTTTCATACACTTCGTTTTCTAACGCTCCTGATTGTGCAGCGTCAATTACTGCACAACCTGCTTCATGTAAATGTCTGCAATCCGAGAAACGACATTGTGTAGCAAACTTTTGAATGGCCGGAAACAAATCATCGCAGTTGTGTCCTTCTTCGAAGGTGAGACCGAACTCACGCATACCCGGGGTGTCAATCAATAAGCTGCCATTTGGTAATTGAAAAAGATCGCGCGTAGTAGTGGTGTGTTTTCCTTTGTGATTAAAATCACTTGTACTATTCACTGGCTGCACGTTTGTATTCATCAACGCATTCAACAATGAACTTTTTCCCACACCGGAAGAGCCTATGAGAATGTATGTCTTGTGTTTTTCCAATACGTTGTTTCGGATTTCATCTAAACCAACTTCGGTGTAGGTACTGCAAAAGTAAACCGGACAATCGCGCTGGAGTTTGGCTACTTCATGCGTAAACGGACTCCAGTCGTTTACAAGATCTACTTTGTTCAAAAGTACAATGGGATTTACGTTGCACGCTGCCAGTTGAACGAGGTAACGTTCGAGGCGCATGATGTTGAAATCGCGATCGAGACCTTGCACAATCAATGCACCATCTACATTGGTAGCCAGAATTTGTTTTTCCATTTTTGCCCCCGGGTTTTTACGCGATAGTTCATTTCTGCGCTTTAGCACATCAATGATGTATCCGAGTGTGTCATAATCTTTCAACGTAACCCAGTCGCCAAGCTTCGGAAGTTCTCCGGAGGATGCTCCGTGTAATAATCTTCCGGAGAGCTCGGCTTCTTTTTCACCGTTCGCAGTGATAACATAGTATTTAAATCCTTGGATGGACGTGATGCGTCCAATGATTAAGTCGTTTTGTATTTGTTCGGGCTGGAAGAATGTGTTCCAACCATAATGATCCAGTGATATCATTTTGTTAAAATATTAGTGAGAGATCGATTGCTATTTCGTGTATAGTAAAATCTCATCGTGTATAGAAATACGATTAAAGGAGAAAACGAATTACAGACTAGTATTCAAGCGAAGCGTCTGTAATTACGCTGCCGCAATATCCGGCAGAGGGCGATATGTTGAAAGAATGTTTTTCATACTGGGTCAAAGGTAATGAAAAATTTAAAATGAAAAGTAATGTAGTAGATTGGTGTGCATCGGAGTTCCGGAGGACGGTGACTTTGAGGGGGATATAAGTCTTTTATTTCTGCTTGCCGATAACATCAAATAATGTAAGGATCTTATAGCGAGCATTTAATTCCTTTAATTCTTCCCTAACGGCTCCAACATGTGACGCACCAAAAAAAACAACGATGTCTTTCTCAGGTTGAAGCGTAGCAACCTCATGAATGTGTTGAGCCATTTTTTTATTTCGCTGTACCCAATAGTGACTGAGCATTTTAATTTCTTCACTGCTGGTTTTGTCAACTGTATAGGCTTCGACATACAACAGTTCATTTATGATTTCAGGAGAATTGAAAAAGATCCATTCGTTGCTTCCTTTTGGCAAGGCTTGAAGCTTGTTAAAAAAATCATCTATTCGTTGATAATATTTTTTTCTGTTAGTTAGTAACGAATCTCTAATTTCAAGAATTTCAAAATACTTCTCATACTTCTTCCAACTACTTAAATCATCGATTGGATACAGATAGGAAATATTCAATTTAGTAGCCAGTGGAAAAACCAGACGGGTGTACTCATTATTTCTGTCGATCTTGGAGAAATGTCTTGATTCTATTTCTTCGAAATGAGGAAATCTTTCTTTTAGCAAAAGCCTCCTGCTGGAGTCGCCATTCAGACTCATCATCAGTAAATAAAACTGATAATCAGCATTCGCAAAATCGGGTGACACAAAATATAAATTATGAAATTGCATTCGCTTCGTAAGGTCAGATTGGAGGTCCGTAGCATTTGCTAATAGGTTAATTTTATCAGTCACACTACCGGAAGGAATACTCCAGTCTTTCCTCATTGATTCAATCACGTTAAAGCGTTCATCGGTATACGAATTTTTCAAGGATGTGGTATCCGTGCTGATTCTGTACTCAACACAAATTATTTCCGGATGGAAATGCTCACCGGCTTCACCGATTGGAATAGTTTCCTTTACTCTGTCAGGAAATGTTCTATGGCGTGTTCCAATAAGCAGAATCTTCTGTTGTGAAATGGATACTGTTGTATTCAGCAAGAAGATTAAAACAAGTGTAAGTCGAAACATATTCAAATAGATTAAAATAGTTTCCCTAATGCATTGGAAATTACAAGCTGAGAAAAGCCATATTGCGTGCTGTTGAATAAATTCTCGGGATTGATGTAAGGATGGCTCATGAGTATTTCTATTTGAATTTAAATGCGTACGTTAGTTTCGTGTAACAATATACTTCAATCCACTGTGCTAACAATAAAATGACAGGGTACTCGTCATAGACAATAAACCAAAAGTTAACAATCAAATTACATGACACGAGACCTAATAGAAATTAACAACTTTATAGTACTGATCGAACAGTCCCTTGCGGAAGAGAAGGTTGTTGATCAGTGTGGTTTTGATGATCAGGTAATTGGTTTTTCATTCTATGGTTCAGGTAATGTGGAGTTGGATATCAACTACGCAGGAAAAACCAAAAAATACAGCAACACAAAAGGTATTGCATTATCGTTTAGCGCCAACAACCACGTACAGTTTATTCATAACATTTCGAGTAAAAAACCATTGCAGTGCATTTGCGTAGTCTCGTCAATAAAAAACATTCAAAAATTACCAGTCCAGGAGGTTGAAGTATTCACTCAACATCTTCATGAACTGGTCAATCCAAAGGACCACTATGTTGAAGGCCCCATTTTTTTTATGTCGCCCGATATGCAATCTGCTGTTGATAAAATTTTCTGCACTACCTATACCGGCACAACCCGAATGATGTTTATCAGAAGCCAGGTAATGGAGTTGCTTTCACATTTCTTTGCTATCGTTTCACAGACAGAACATCGCGTGGAAATAAAAAATCCAGAGAGACAGAAACTCTACGAGGCGAAGGAAATACTCTCGAATAATATTGAAGCGCCACCTTCTCTAAATGAACTATCGAAATTAATCGGCCTGAACAGTTTTAAACTCAAGAAAAATTTCAAGGAATTATTCGGAGTGCCGGTATTCAAGTATTTGCAACACGAGCGATTAAACAAAGCGCATGAATTACTCACCCACCGGAATATGAGTATTCAGGAAGTTGCCGGGCTGGTGGGATATGAAAGCCTCAGTTCATTTTCAAGCGCGTTTTTACAGAAATTCGGCATGCGGCCCAGCGAGATAAAAAAGTAATCCTTCTCAAACAAATTTCAATCCTTTTCAAACAAGTCGGTCTCTCTTCTTACTTCCATTTTTGTATCAACATAAACGATACAAGATGGAAGAGAAAAAGATTTTAGTACTCGGAGGAAAAGGTAAAACAGGTCGTAGGGTGGCGAAGAAACTAACCGACCTTGGTAAAGTTGTTCGCATTGGTTCAAGAAACGAAACTCCCTCTTTTGATTGGGAAAATGCAGCGAGTTGGGATGACGCGCTTCACGGAATCGATTCGGTTTACATTACGTTTCAACCCGATCTGGCGGTGCCCAGTGCGCTTAAAACTATTGAGGAATTTACATCCCGTGCGGTTAGAGCCGGTATAAAAAAAATGGTGCTGCTTTCCGGAAGGGGTGAAAAGGAAGCGCAGGCTTGCGAACAAGTGGTGATGGGTGCTGGAGTAGACTGGGCTATCATACGAGCGAGTTGGTTCAATCAAAATTTTAGTGAGAGCATTTTCCTGGAGCCACTTCAGACGGGATATGTTGCATTACCCCGGGGTGAAACGCCTGAGCCATTCGTTGATGCGGACGACATTGCAGACGTGGTTGTTGAAGGTCTGGTAAACAATAAGCACGTGGGAAAAATGTATGAGCTAACGGGTCCACGACTGTTAACATTCAAACAGGTGGTTGCCGAAATTTCAAATCTTACTGGAAGGGACATTCAGTTTCATTCGCTTACTATAGAGGAGTATTCAGCCATGCTTCGGGAATATCAGGTGCCCGAAGATCACATTTGGTTAGCGGAATATCTTTTCTCGCAAGTATTAGATGGCAGAAACTCCAGTGTAACATACGACATCGAAAAAGTGGTGGGAAGGAAACCGAAAGATTTTAGCGAGTATGCGAGAGAGACGGTCGCCACCGGAATATGGAATCCTGCCAAATAAAATGATATTCTTAAAAAACAAAAGATGAAAATAACAAGAGCGATTTTATCAGGAGGTGTAGCATGGATGTGCGTCTTTACGACATTCATAATATTGAGTTTTATTCCTGGAATTAAAGATTCAGAAGTTCAACAAGGATTCGTCATTGGAATTCTCTTGATTCCATTTGCTTCAATCGGTGCCGCCCTTTACTATAAAAAGGGAGATAACACCAATGGATTTAAAGTAGGACTGGTAATGGTTTTCACTGCTTTACTTTTAGATGTGATCATAACCGTACCTTTTGTTGAAATTCCGTACAACGGAGGTAGTTACTTCAAGTTTTTTACGAATCCATTGCTTTGGTTTCTTGTGCTGGAGAATCTGGCGGTTGTTTATTTTTATTGGCGATTGAAAGTGAAACCAACTGCATTCAGATAAATATTGCCTAAGTTCTTTTATCCGTACGAAATGTCAGTCCTGCCTGAAGCGGGACTGCTTTCGTGTATCATTGATTTGAAGAATAATAGAACTGGAAAAGGAACTCAGGTTCCCAAGACGGTTCTATTTAAGATATTTTATGGGAGTAACTTCCATTTGTAATTTTTGAATCTTAGTAAAATTTTAATAAACTCGAAGTGACTACCGTGCCAGCAAGGGTTTTGTATATTTACCTTAAGCATTAATTGAAAAAGTTATGTTTTATCTACGTCAAATCTTCTTTATTACAGTAATGCTAACCGCCAATGTAGCGCGTGCACAGATCATTCTTGAAGATTACGTATTTGATGAACCTGTAGAAGAACCAATTAAAGAGTATGAACATCCTGAACCAATTGAGGGTTATAAAGCTTTGCTTGCGTTTTTACAAAATAAAATAAGTGATGGTGATACACTGGGAAAGAAGTATTCAGTTGATCTTTATACTGTTTGGTTTCGTATAAATCTGCAAGGGAAAGTTGATTCTGCCTTTATAGGAACTCCGCATGTTGCTTGTCCAATTCACCAGGAAGTGATAAAATTTCTTAAGGAAACGCAATGGCATCCTGCAACTATAGAAGGTAAGCCTGTTTCGTATAAAATGGAATTAGAAGGTCGTTTGTATTTTAATAAGAGTGTCTTAAAGAAATACGATTGCCGGTGAGGCGCTTAGATTAAAGAAGTATAATTGTTGATTTAATTATGACCATCACAATCATCGAATACCAAGACCATCACCAACCTATCTTCAAAGCATTAAATGCTGTGTGGTTAGAACACTACAATTTAATGGAGTCACACGATCTTGATATATTGAACAACCCGCGCGAGCTTATTCTTAAAGATGGCGGTGTCATTTATCTGGCGCAGCATCAAAATGAAATTGTGGGTTCGGCTGCTTTAATAAAAGAGCATGATGGTATTTATGAAGTTGCCAAGATGACCGTTGCCGCATCGCATCAAAAAAGGGGTATCAGTAAATTGTTACTGGAGAAATGTCTTGAGAAAGCAAGAGAACTCCAAGCTTCAAGCATAATACTATTTTCGAATAGTCAATTGAAAGCCGCACTTAGCTTGTATGAAAAATATGGTTTTCAACACGTGGCGGTTGAAGATTCACCCTTCGCTACAGCTGATGTGAAGATGGAATTAGTTCTGTGATTTCAACTCGAGAAAAATAAACCGCAGAGGACGCGGAGGTACGCAGAGTAAAATCAACTTGTTTTATATGCTTGTACAAATTCCTCTGCGATTCTCTGCGTCCTCTGCGGTTTGTATTTTTAAAAGCATCCCCAAACTGATTAGATATGTATTTTTATCTATTCAAGTTTTCCTGTATATTATAAATTATTATCAACGACCTTCGCAACAATACAAGTGGCTTTCATATCCACTATGTCTATTCGATCACTATGCAGGACAAATTGAGAATTTATATAACGACAAGAACGATTCTTTTTTTTGTCGCCCTGCTTTATTCAACTTCTGTTGAAGCGCAACAACCCTACATTCCCTTTCGACATTTTTCAACGATTGATGGTCTTTCACAAAACCAGGTATTGGCCTCTCTTCAGGACCGACAAGGCTTTATGTGGTTTGGAACATTGGAAGGATTAAACCGCTTTGATGGTTATGAGTTCACGGTCTATTTTCACGACTTTAAAGACTCAACTTCTATCGGTCATAATTTTGTCTCTTCTATTATCGAAGATCATGAAGGAGTTTTATGGGTAGGCACCGGTAGTGGATTAAGCCGATACAATCGCGCAACCAATACCTTCACTTCCTTTACACACGATCCGGCAAATGAAGAAAGTGTCAGTAATGGATTAGTGAGTAAGGTGCTTGAAGATAAGCTCGGAAATTTTTGGCTTGCCTTTGCAACCGGATATGTAGATTATTTTGATCGCAAGGAGAATACCTTCAGACATTATCAGATTGACAAAAACCTGGTGGACATCACAGCACTACAGGAAGATGGTAATGGCAATCTGTGGATCGGGTCTCAGTCAGGTGTAACCTTAATTAATTCTGCGCATCAAATCAGCAAACGATTTCAACATAACGCAAAAGATAATACAAGTCTGAGTGATAATAATGTGAATGATATTTTTCGGGATGCTGAAGGTATAATGTGGATTGCCACCGATGGAGGATTAAATCAATACGATCCTGTTCATGCAAACTTTATTCATTTTTTGCATGATGATCATAATATCAATACCATCAGCGTAAATATTGTGAAATGCCTGGGTGAAGATAAGCAAGGTATGTTGTGGATTGGCAACGAAAACGGAGGACTTGATATTTGGAAACGGAAGAAGAATGAATTCTATCATTTTATGCCACACGAGGCGGACACACGAGGAATTAGTGATAACTCGATCTATTCCATATATAGAGATAAGCATGATAACATGTGGGTAGGTACCAATAAAAGTGGTATTAATTTCTATGATCAATTCAGAAAGCCTTTTGTGATCTATCAAAACATTCCGGATGAGGAATCAAGTTTAAGTCACAATAAAGTAAATGCCATTGCCGAGCAACCGGGTAAAGGATTTTGGATTGCAACCGATGGTGGTGGTTTGAACTTCTTTGATGAAGAGAAAGGTAATTTTAAAGCCTGTCGGTATCGCGCGGATGATCCACAAAGTGTGCCGGGTGACTTTTTGGTTGATGTAATTTGGGATGCGAAAGATAATTGTCTTTGGGTTGCCTCGTGGGGTGGTGGTCTTGCACGCATGGATACGAAGACAGGAAAATTCAAACGATATCAACATCGGGATGATGATCCATTGAGTATTGCTTCGAATAATCTATGGCGCCTTTTTCTGGATAAAGAGGGTATTCTGTATATAGGCAGTGTAGGCAATGGTTTTAGCATTTTGGATAAAGCCACTTCTACATTTCAAAATTTTGGTCCTGAACAAGGACTTGCTGAAGAGAACGTTGTTTCAATTTTTCGAGACTCAAAAAACTTTTTATGGCTGGGTGGTTGGGGCAATGGCTTGAGCCGAATGGATCTTGCAACAAAATTAATTGTTCCATTGCCCAAAGGTATTACGATTAAAAGTGATGAATCCATCATTGAGGATTCAATAGGCAGAGTCTGGATTTCTGGAAGTCCGGGTATCCAGGCGTATGATTTGAAAAATGATCGTGTAATATCATTGACAACTGAGGATGGTTTGCCTGCCACCAATATAAATGGTATGATCGATGACAAGCGAGGAAATTTTTGGCTAGCCACGAACAAAGGCATTGTGAAGTATAATATGGAGAAGAAACAATCCAATGCTTTTTCGATTGAAGATGGATTACCGTCCAATCAGTTTTCTCCCCGACTACTTCGCACAAAGAACGGCAAAATGTATTTTGGAAGTATTGATGGTCTTGTCATTTTTCACCCGGATAGTATTAAAGAAAATCCGATTGTACCGAATGTTGTGATTACGGATTTAAAAATTTTTAATAAATCGGTTTTCGCTGGCGATGAAAACGCAATTCTTAAGGAGCACATTAGCGAAACCAAAGAAATCTGGTTGCCCTTCGAATATAACTTTATAACCCTGAGTTTTGTAGCGCTGAGTTTCACCTCACCTGAAGGAAATCAATACGTCTACAGAATGAAGGGTTTTGATGATGCATGGGTATCTATCGAACGTCAACGGTCTGCCACGTTCACAAGTTTGGATCCGGGGGATTATACCTTTACTGTAAAGGCCAGCAACAATGATGGTCTTTGGAATGAAGAAGGAGCATCCTTAATTATTCACGTATTGCCACCCTGGTGGGCAACGATTTGGTTTAGAATATTCGTGATACTTTTTGTTGGCGCTGCTGCCTATACCGTATACCGTTATCGTGTACGAAATATTGCGAACCAAAATAAAAAACTGAGTGCATTAGTGAAGGAGCGAACGAAGGAACTACATGAGTTGAACGAAGCCGTTATCAGTCAAAATGAAACACTGCAGGAACGTCAGGAAGAAATACAAACTCAGAATGAAGAGCTGAAGCAAAGCCAGGAAGAAGTATTGGCGCAACGAGATATCGTTTATGCGCAGAATCAAAAACTGGAGGAAGCTCGCATAGTGATTGAAAGGCAAAATGAGGAAACGAAACAACGCAATGAAAATCTGGAATTAGAAGTGCTGTCGCGAACGAAAGAACTGGTTGCGTATAATCAACAGTTAGAACAGTTTGCTTTTATCTCTGCCCATAACTTGCGCGCTCCGGTAGCACGCATATTAGGTTTGGGGAATATTCTTGATCTTGAATCGAAAGATGCGAACGAAACTAAAATGGTGCACCAGAAAATGGTTTCTACGGCAAAGGAATTGGATCGCGTTGTTCGTGATTTGAATACCATTTTAGAAATCCGAAAAAATAACGATTCCATTATTTCGGAGGTGAAATTTGATGAAGAGTTATTTTTAGTGAAACAATATATTGAAAAAGAGATTGAGGACACACGATGTGTTATCATAGCCGACTTTTCAAAAGCTCCAACGATCAATAGTGTGAAGCCGTATGTAGAAAGCGTAATGCAAAACCTGTTAAGCAATGCTATTAAGTACAGGCATCCCAACCGGGCTCCTGTTATTACCATTACTACAGAACAGGTTGACGAATATATTTGCCTCATTGTTTCGGATAACGGTTTAGGTATTGACACCGAACTATATAAGAACAAGATTTTTACATTATACCAACGTTTTCACAACCATGTTGAAGGCAAAGGATTAGGATTGTATTTAATAAAAACCCAAATCATTGCTCTGGGCGGAAAAATTGAACTGGAAAGCAAGGTGGATGAGGGCACCATTTTTAAAGTGTATTTCAAAAACTCAGAACGTTTGAAGTCTTCGTCTGTAGAATAAAATTGATCTTTCAGATTCGTTGAGAAGCAAATTTGAAATTCTTTGTAAAACCACTTTATTAAGTCAAAAGATTCAACAACTCGTACCTCCATCCTTTATGTTATTTCCTCCGCTTATCAAAAAGGAGTTCGAAAGTCAATCTCTATTTCCTAAATTAATATCTCGATTCATTCAGCTTTTCTATCTGCCTAAAAAATAAACTAATCAAAAAAATGGCAACCTACACATTACAAATCAATGGCAAGTCACTCACTGCCGATGTCGATTCGGACACTCCACTATTGTGGGTGTTGCGCGACCATCTCGGATTGGTTGGAACAAAGTATGGATGTGGCATTGCACAATGTGGTGCGTGCACTGTTCATCTAAATGGAAATGCCGTGCGCTCTTGTTCAGTACCGGTTTCCGCAATTGGCGCTGGAAAGATAACAACCATAGAGGGTTTGTCTGAAAAAGGAGATCATCCCGTTCAACAAGCGTGGAGTGAAGTGGATGTTCCGCAGTGTGGTTATTGTCAAGCCGGACAAATTATGTCTGCTGCAGCTTTGTTGGCGAAGAATCCGAAGCCAACAAAAGAACAAATTGATACAGCAATGAACGGCAACATCTGTCGATGTGGTACCTACCATCGCATTCATGAAGCCATTACACTTGCCTCTTCCAAACCATAACCCATAACAGTCATGTCTACATTACTAAAAACAAACAGACGCGATTTCCTCAAGATGGCTTCAACAGCCACTGGTGGATTGATATTGGGATTTCATTGGAGCAATGCAGAAGCATCATCAATGAAAGTTCTGAAGACGACTGCTTTACCTGTCGGTGATACTAATTTTAATAGTTACCTCTCCATTTCCTCGGATGATGTGATTACCATCTTTTCACCCAATCCTGAATTAGGTCAGAACATCAAGACTTCTTTCCCCATGATTGTGGCGGAAGAGTTAGAAGCAGATTGGTCGAAAGTGAAAGTGTTGCAAGCTGCATTGGATACTAAAAAATATGAACGTCAATTAACCGGAGGCAGTGGAGCCATTCCACATTCGTGGGAAAGATTGCGCAAAGCCGGAGCTACTGCGAAACAAATGTTGATTGAAGCAGCGGCAAAGAGATGGAATGTGCCAGTGTCTTCTTTGAAAGCAGAGAACAGTGTTGTGATTGATGCTGCAAACGGACGCAAACTTACCTATGGCGAATTAGCAAACGAGGCTTCGGCCACACCCGTGCCAACCGATGTAAAGCTAAAGGACAAAAAAGATTTTAAGTTGATTGGCACAGCTGTTCATAATGTCGACAATCATGAAATGATTACCGGTATGCCGCTCTATGGTTTAGATTTCTATCGGGAGGGAATGTTGTTTGCCATGATTCAAAGGCCTAATGCTTTTGGAACAAAAATCAAATCTGTTGATTCAACGGCAGCGAAAGCAATGAATGGCATTGTGGATGTGGTTACATTTAAAAATAACGTGGCGGTTGTTGGCAAGTCAACCTGGCAAGTCAATAAAGCGAGGAAATTATTGAAGATTGAATACGAGAAAGAAGGTAATATCGAAAGCACATCCGATCACAATCGGATTTTTAAAGAATTGCTTGACAGCAAAGAACCCGTAGTAAAAAGAAAAGATGGCGATGTAGATGCTGCGTTCAAATCAGCCGCCAAAGTAATCTCACGTGAATATCAATGTCCGTTTCTTTCACATAGTCCGATGGAGCCCATGAACTTCTTTGCCCATGTTCGCGAAGATGGAGTAGAGCTGGTCGGACCTTGTCAACTCCCCGACATGGCACGCAATGAAACTGCAAAGTTGTTAGGTATTGCGCCAGAGAAAATCACGCTTGAGCTTACACGTTTAGGTGGTGGATTTGGTCGCAGACTAAAAGCAGATTATGTATTAGAAGCTGCAGAACTTTCAAGTTTAATTAAAGCACCCGTAAAAGTTATCTGGACTCGTGAAGATGATATGAGTGGAGGAAGTTATCGACCTGCAGTGCGCTATCGCTTTGAGGCAGCACTCGATGCCAATGGAAATATGATTGGTTATAAGTTGCGCGGAGTCGGAATCAATTCAGGCAACCCGACACGCGAAGATAATTTTCCATCTGGCGCAGTCGATAATCTTTTGATTGATTCAGTGGAATATAAATCGCCCATCACAACTGGGGCATGGCGCGCACCAATTACCAACTTCCTTGCTTATGCTGAGCAAGCATTCTTAGATGAAGTAGCTGTTGCCGCTAAACAAGATCCAATTCAATTCCGATTAAATCTATTAGAGAAAGCGAAGAATACTCCAGTGGGTGCAATCAAATATGACATCGATCGCATGAAAGGTGTCATTGAATTGGCAGCAGAGAAATCAAGTTGGGGTAAAAAGAAAAATGTCCATCAGGGTTTCTCAGTTTATTTTTCACATCGATCTTATGTAGCGCAAGTGGCAGAGGTAACAATGAAGAGCGGGAAGCCCATGATTCAAAAAATCTATGCTGCTGCTGATTGTGGCATTGTTGTAAACTTAAGCGGAGCCTATCAACAAGTGAAAGGTGGTATTGTCGATGGCATGGGTCACGCGCTCTTTGGTAATCTTACTTTTAAAGACGGAGAAGTTGAGCAAAAGAACTACAACAGTTATCGGATGATTCGCTTTGAAGAAGTGCCCGAGGTGGAGGTGCACTTTGTTAACAACGGTATTGATCCAACAGGTTTGGGTGAACCTGCATTGCCTCCAACGGGAGGAGCCATCGCAAATGCGATTTTCAAAGCAACTGGTAAACGTCTTTACAATCAACCTTTCAACAAACAAGAAGACATGCAGGGAGTAAATTTGGGAGAGAGGATGTAAGTGTATAAAACAAGACACGATATTATTTAACCTGTTACAATTGACAATATCTATTCCTCCCACACAGCAACGCCTTTACTCATTGGATGCCCTTCGTGGCTTTGATATGTTTTGGATCATGGGTGCTGAAGAAATCGTTCATGTATTAGCAAAGATTACCGGATCTTCAGCAATCGAAGGAGTAGCCCTTCAGCTCACGCATCCGGATTGGCACGGATTTCATTTCTATGATTTGATTTTTCCATTGTTCTTATTTCTTGCTGGTGTTGCAACGCCTTATTCTCTTGGCAAAGAAATGGAAAAAGGAAAATCGAAGAATCCGTTATTGCTTCGTGTAGTGAAGCGTGGATTGATATTGGTATTGTTAGGTATTATTTATAACAACGGTCTTGAGATTCGTCCTATTTCTGAAATACGATTTGGTAGTGTGTTGGGAAGAATTGGATTAGCTTACATGTTCGCAAATATTATTTATCTGTATACTAAGCAGCGCGGACAGATTATTTGGTTTTGTTCTTTGCTGATTTGCTACTGGCTGATGTTGTTTTTCAATTCTGCTCCGGGTTATCCAATGGGTGATTTAACCATGGAAGGTAATTTTGCTTCCTACCTTGATCGATTGATAATGCCCGGAAGACTTTATTTAAAAATTCATGATCCGGAAGGTTTGATCTCTACCATTCCGGCAATCGGTACAGCTTTGTTGGGAATTTATGCTGGCAGTTTACTGAAGAACAGTCCGCTGACGATGCAGCGTAAGGCACTTCAATTATTGATCATGGGAATTATTTCACTTGTGCTTGCACAGATTTGGAATCTTATTTTTCCGATCAACAAAAATTTATGGTCAAGTTCATTTGTATTGCACGTTGGTGGGTGGAGTCTTATTTTGTTATCTATCTTTTATTACATCATCGATGTTCAGGGGTATAAGCGATGGGCTTTTTTCTTTTCTGTGATTGGTATGAATTCTATTTTGATATACATGTCGGGAAGATTTATCGATTGGGGATATACAACGGAAGCCATCTTTGGTTGGCTTGGGCAATTGACGGGCGAACCATTGAAATATTTGGTGTATGCCATTTGTTATGTATTAGTAGAGTGGGTGTTTTTATATTTTCTGTACAAGAAGAACGTATTTTTGAGGGTGTAAATTATTTTAGGGTCCAAAGCATTCCTTAGCTTTTGTGATGATTGTGATCGTAGAGTATCGAAGCAAGATTACTGGTACTTCCAACATAGTAGCGTTTCAAGGATTCACTGTAAATAATATAGACAGGATGCATAACGAAATGTTGAATACATTATCTTCTTTAGACAACTGCTTAAAGTCGAAATGATTCGTGGATCCGAACCTCCCGCTCTTTAGCGGGATGCGTTAACCAAGGGCTGCGCTACACCTCGAAATTAGTATTCAAATTATTATAGCAGGATCATATCCTCTGATAATAACGGGCGCAATTATATGAATTATGATTTTAACCGACAATGAAGGCTATTTTATTTCTTCTTCTTGTCTTTTTTCAAGCCGTTGAAAAATTTGGCCCAGTTAAAGGGGTTTAGGAAAGGATTCGAAACGGGTTGGAATCGGTCATTGGTAGAACTGGCCCACTGATTTAAATAGTAACGCTGATTTTGATAGCCATCCATGGGTGTAGATTTCATCATCAAAGCCAGTAATTCAGAATTCATATTTCTTTTATCGATCTGCCCATCTTCAAGCGGAATGTTAAGTGCTAAAATCGCCTCCTTAAAAACTTCTTCAGTTGGAAAAGCAGTTACAATAACCGGTTCCAACATTGTTGTATCCTGAACGAGGGAAATAATAACGGTCTGATATTCAGTAGCGCTTTCCTTTACTACAAATTGTTGATGCGCAAAGCCCACATAACTAACCAATACTTCATCGCCAACTAAAACGGGCATCGAGAAAAAGCCAACCTGATTTGTTGTAACACCACGACCAGCCTTCGGAACATAAACGTGCACACCGGGTAAGGTCATTACACTGTCTCTATCATCCTGCGCGAGAACAACTCCAGATAATTGAATCACACGTTTCGCTTCCTGTGCAAGACCAGTTTGAGCCACACCAAAAACCGCTAAGGTTATGATAAAAAGGGCGATTATGTTCAGACGTTTGGGCTTCACTTCCTTCATTTTATAGACTTTCAAATATAGATATAAGCCCTACACCAGCCTAATTTATATACCTTTACCGGCAGACCTATGATGGTACATGAGGCTTAAAAGTTTTAATCTAACACTGGGATCGCAGATTTTTAAAGCATGTGCTGACGAATCGCGCCTGCGCATTTTGGGATTGATTGTGATGAATGGTGAAATGTGCATCTCCGATCTTGAGAAAATTCTGGACTTCACCCAAGCCAAAACTTCACGACACTTGATCTACCTTAAAAATTCGGGCATCCTGAGTTTCAGGCGCTACAACAATTGGGTTTTTTATCAGGTAAAAGATGAAGCTGAAGATATCATTCGCCAGATTTTTCAATTTATTCGAAAAGACCAGCAACTTCAAAAAGATCAGCAAGTGTATCAAACTTTGTTTACCAACCGCGAATTGGCGGTAACGAATGTACAGGTTCAGCAGTGGTTGAAAAAAGTTTAAAAATTAAGTTCAAGGTTCACAGTTCCAGGTTCCAAGTATATTGTCTAACGTCTAGTATCTAACGTCTCATGTCTGAAAAAAAATACTCGTGCATTTTCTTCGATCTCGATCATACCTTGTGGGATTACGAAACCAATTCGAAAGAAACCCTTGAAGAGTTGTATGGTCAGTATCAACTTCGTGAAAAAGGAATACAAAATTTCAATTCATTTCATCAGCGCTTTCAGGAAGTGAATGCTGCGTTGTGGGTGTTGTATGATACCGGCCAAATAGGAAGTGAAATAATCCGCAAAGAACGCTTCAAACAAATTCTGGAAGCATTCGATGCTTATGATGAAAAACTAAATCAGGATATTTCGCATGATTATCTGATGACGTGTCCGAACAAAGGAAACTTAATTCCTGGAGCGATAACTGTATTGGAATATTTAAAAGACCGTTCGTACAACCTGAGTGTGATTACAAACGGCTTTGAGGAAATTCAAAATTTAAAACTAACCTCTGGAAATCTGCACGGTTATTTCGATCATATCATCACCTCTCAAAAAGCAGGGCATCGAAAACCGGCACCCGAAATTTTTCAATTTGCAATGCAGGCTCATAAGGTTCAGAATTCTGAATCGCTGATGATTGGCGATAATTTAATTACCGACATGGGTGGCGCGAAAAAAGCAGGAATTGATACAGTGTATTATAATCCGGACAGTAATCCACATAACGAGACTCTGCATCATGAAATTTCGAAATTGGAAGAGCTGCTGCAAATTCTGTGATTTCAATTACCTTTACGGCCCAATCATTTAAAAGCATTAACCTAACTAATTATATTTTATGTCGAACGGATTTTTCAATGTTCCTCTCCCGAAAAACGAACCGGTGCTCAGCTATGCACCAGGCAGTAAAGAACGCGCAGGATTAAAGAAAGTACTCGAAGAAATGCGTGCTCAGGTTTTAGATATACCTATGTATATCGGTGGTGACGAAGTGCGTTCAGGAAAAACGAAACGCCTTTCACCTCCACACGATCATCAGCACACTTTAGCAAATTTTCATGAAGGTGATGCTTCACATGTAGAGCAAGCTATTACTGCGGCATTGAATGCGAAGGAACTGTGGGCGGGACTGAGCTGGGAAAACCGTGCGAGCATTTTTTTAAAGGCTGCCGATCTTCTTGCGGGTCCGTACCGATATAAAATTAATGCGGCTACCATGTTGGGCCAATCGAAGAATCCATATCAGGCTGAGATTGATTCGGCTTGTGAGTTGATTGACTTCTTGCGTTTCAATGTATTTTTCATGTCGCAGATTTATCACGAACAACCAGAGTCTTCTCCCGGAGTTTGGAATCGAATTGAATACAGACCATTAGAAGGATTTACCTTTGCACTTACACCATTCAACTTTACAGCAATTGCCGGAAACTTGCCCACGAGTATGGCGATGATGGGCAATACCGTTGTGTGGAAACCAGCAAATACACAAGTCTATTCAGCAAACGTAATCATGCAAGTGTTGAAAGAAGCAGGTTTACCGGATGGTGTAATCAATCTTGTTTATGTTGATGGGCCAACAGCGGGTGATGTAATTTTTAATCACAAAGATTTCGCAGGTATCCATTTTACAGGAAGCACTGGAGTGTTTCAAGGTATGTGGAAAACGATCGGAGCAAATATTCAGAAGTACAGATCGTATCCACGCATTGTGGGTGAAACCGGTGGTAAAGATTTTATCATGGTGCATAAGAGTGCCGATGCAAAGCAAGTGTCTACTGCGATGGCACGTGGAGCATTTGAATATCAGGGACAGAAATGTTCTGCTGCATCGCGTTGCTACATTCCATCAAATCTGTGGGATGACGTGAAGAAATATTTGATTGAAGATTTGAAATCATTCAAAGTTGGTGGAACGGAAGATTTTGGAAACTTTGTCAATGCTGTAATTGATGAGAAAGCATTTAACTCGATTACTGGATACATTGAAAAAGCAAGACAAAATCCGTTGAATGAAATTATTGCTGGGGGGAAGTATGATAAATCGAAAGGTTATTTCATTGAGCCAACGGTAATCGTTTCAAAAGATCCATCATCACTTACCATGTGTGAAGAAATTTTCGGACCAGTACTAACGGTATATGTATATCATTCTGAAAATTTTGAGCAGACATTAGAGCTTGTGGATAGCACATCGCCTTATGCTTTAACGGGATCCATCATAGCGAAAGATCGTTACGCAATTGAACTGGCAACAACGAAACTTCAGAACTCAGCAGGAAACTTCTATATTAATGATAAACCAACCGGAGCAGTTGTAGGGCAACAACCTTTCGGTGGAGCAAGAGGATCAGGAACAAATGATAAAGCGGGAGCGAAAGTGAATTTACTTCGCTGGGTTTCGTTGCGCACAATAAAGGAAACCTTTGTGACGCCTGTTGATTACCGATATCCATTCTTAGATAAGGAATAGGATTAGATAAAATAAATAAAAGCCACCGATTCAAATTGAGAATCGGTGGCTTTTTCTTTTAAGGGAACTTTATTTTTGTTTTAAGTGAATCGTTTTCCTTTTAATTGAGCTTTGGTGTTTCTGTTTCTTTATACCAATTAATCTTGCGTGAGAAATACATCACCATGCCGACAATGAAGAAGAGACCAATACTTCCTAACAATAGGGAGTAGTCTTGTTGAAGAATGATGACAAATATGAAGATGTAGAAAATCACCAACAAGATTGAGAAGAGGAGGGATAACTTTCTAGTTCGAAGAAAGGTTGTTGAGTATAAACCAACCAAGATCACCGTTGCTGCGGACGAGATAATGTAGGATACATTATAACCGAGATGTTCAGAGAAGCTTAGCAAGAGTGAATAATAAATAATGAGAGCCGCTCCAATTAATATATATTGGAATGGGTGTATCCTGAGCTTTTGTGTGATCTCAACAAGAAATAGAGAAACAAACGTTAATAGGATAATCAACGCAGCATATTTTGAAGTGCGTATGCTCTTTTGATATTGATCTACTGGTAATAACAACTTTATTCCAAACTCAGAGCCAGTCAGGGTTTGTTCGTTGCCTTTCCATTGTTGAGAGAATGGACGATTATAATGAAGTACTTTCCAGGAAGCTGAGAATCCTGCATCTGATATTTTGCTGGTGTCAGGTAGAAACTCTCCATCAAAACTTGGATTACTCCATGTGCTTGAAATTTTTACGCTTGTAGTTTTACCTGCTGGTACAAAATCCAAACGCTTGCTTCCCTTCAGGTTTAATTTAATGGATACGTCTTTCTTAAAACTGTCTTTATTTTCCCAATTGAGTTTGGTCATAATTCCTTTGCTAGAATTCGTTGTGCTCGTTTCGTTTTTCACATAGGCAACAGCTGTTTCGTTTTCATAATTTCTGGACGTAATTGCCAGGCTGTTGGATGGTTCTGTATTGTATGGTTTTCCACCCACTAGAAAAGTAGGATTATCGCTGATGCCTCGTAAATCAGTAATGACAAAGATCATGTAAGCATCTTTCCATTGCACCAATTCTTCCGGTATGGATAACGCGTTAAAGTCAGGTTGTTGAAACTCTGAGTTTATCTGAAGCCCCGATTCGTATACAATTACCTCAAAAAATCCTCGATGACGTGTATCTGGTTTTACGTCTCCATCGATAGAGAGATTTTCGGGTAAGAAGAAGGCTTTTTCAATGCGCTCCCGGATTTCAGTTCCATCTTTTCCACGATCAATGATTTCTTGTTTGATATACGGGATAACAAGCACAGGCCCGGTTAATGTTTGACTGCCCGACCATTTGTCGGTTACTTCGCGCATCACTTCTTCTGATCGTTGTTGACGTTCTTCAATCAGACTTTGAATCCACGAGGATGGAATGAGCAAGATGAGAATCAGAAATCCAATCGAAATGAGTTTAATCATAATCGATTCCTGAATCCACTGATTTAATCGTTCAAAGATGTTAGGAGGTGGTGTTAGTGTTTCCATTTTTTAACGTTAAGTTATTGTTGATTTATAAGTTGACTTAGTAATTGTTGTTTTTCTGTTACTTGAACCGGGACTTCCTGATTCAATTCCATTTTGCTATGATCTACTTTTGATAAAATAGATTCCAGAATAGGAAGCATGTTATTAAGGTTGCGCGTCTTGATGATAAAATTCCAGAGCGGCTCGAATTTTTTCCAACCACCACTGTACAGAAAATGTTTCAGCATGTGTTTGACTGAATCATGCTTTGCACTGGCTTTTGCAATATTGCTCCAAGTGTAAAATTCTTTGTATGCCCAATGATATCCCTGCTCTAATTCATCAGCGGGAATATTTTTCGTTTTGTAAACAACATGACGCGTATCAAATAAATCCCAGTTGTTTGTGAGAATACGATCCTGTTGTTTCATCTCTGCATAGAGTTGTGTTCCAGGATAAGGTGTCAGGATATGATACGTGGAAGTGGTTATTGAATTTTCAACTCCCCATTCAACGGTGCGTTTGAATACATCTTTATTATCTTCATCCAGACCAAAAACAAAACTGCCGTTGATCATGATACCTAAGTCATGAAGTCTCTTCGTAGCTTTTTTATAATCCTTTAACAGGTTTTGTTTTTTGTTGCTCTGCTTAAGATTCTCAGGGGAGAAGGTTTCGAAACCTACAAACAGACTACGCAGTCCGGCATCAGCTGCCTTTTCGATTAGATTGCCTCGAAGAATGGCATCGACAGTTGAAGCCGCTTGAAACATGCGATTCATTCCTTTCATACCTTCAAATAGAGCGGAACCAAATTTTACATTACCGAGCAGGTGATCATCAAGAAAATAAAGATGACTTCCTGGCAAGCGTTCAATTTCTGCTAAAGCATCATCAACCACTTGAGTGTAAAAAGATTTTCCACCTTCGAAGAATGCGTCCTTATAACAGAAGGTGCAATGATGAGGACAACCTCTTGTTACGACAATTGAATTCGGCACGAGGTACAAATGTCTCTTGATAAGATCTCTTCGGATAGGAGGTATACTTTCCAATGTTCTTACAGAGGAGGAGTATCTTTTCTTCGGCCTTCTTGATTTGAAATCTTTTAGAAATTGAGGAAAGGTTTCTTCGCCCGGACCAAGGAATATTGAATCAGCATGTTTCTCTGCCTCTTCTGGTAATGATGTAACATGAAGTCCTCCGAGAATTACATACGCTCCTTGCTTTCGATAATGATCCGCAAATGAATACGCACGATATGCATTTGTAATGTAAACCTGAATGATTACTAAGTCTGGCGAATCATTGAGGTTTACGGCTTCAACGTGTTGATCCTGTAAATCAATTTCATCTTCTGGTGATAAGTAACCCGCTAAGGTTGCCAAACCAAGTGGAGGAAAGAGAGAATACTTTATCGGTCTCCAAAACGGACTTTCAGCTTCAGTTAATGCCGGGAGAATCATTTTTACTTTCATATCAGTTAGTAAAAAGTACTTTCAATTTAAAAGTTAATGAGTAAAAAAATTATTTCTGCTGTTTTACTAATGCCTCTAGTGCATCGAGGTGTTTTTTAAAGGAGGTTATTCCCTTCGCTGTTGCTTTGTATTTTGTGTTGGGTTTACGCTCCACAAATGATTTGGTGATGGAGACGTATTTCTCTTTCTCCAAAGCTTTCATGTGTGATGCAAGATGCCCATCCGTAGAACCCAATAGTTCTTTTAGCGAATTGAAATCATACGACTCGTTCGTTACGAGCACCGACATGATTTGCAGTCGGGCACGGTGTTCTAAAACTTTATCCAGGTTTTCGAAAAGATTTTTCACCGGTCGTATTTATTGTGCATGATTGTTCCGTAGACAATATGCAAAATTCCAAAACCAATCACCCAGAAAATTAATCCGTAACCAGGAAACAAAGCGGACACTAATCCCAATATAATTTCCATTGTGCCGAGGTACCGAATTTCGTCATACATATTGGCGCTGCCTTGAATAAGCGCTAATCCATAAAACACAAGACTGGCAGGAGCAGCCACTCCGAAGTGACCGGTGTATAAGAGGATTAGGATAAAAAGACCACCGGTTACTAATGGTATGGAGAGATTGACGAACAATTTTTTGCTGGAAGCATTCCAAAGCTTCTCATTATACTTTTTGGCTTTGCGCGCACTGAACCATACACCTGTTGCCAATGAAGCAATGAGAACGACAATGGCGATGCCTGTTAATTGTATTAAGGTTTCAGAGTCGTTAATGGAATAGACTCGTTGATTGAAAGGGGAAATCGGGTAGTGCACCATAAAGTATGCAACTACAGCACCGAGTATGGCATAGATCCCTGACATTACTCCCGATAGGCCACTGAGGGAGAGGAACTTCACTGATCGCTCCATCATGTTGCGGATGGAAGCAAGATCTTTTTCGTATTCCGGAATTTCTTTCATTAGAAAGTACTTTGAGTTACAAAGTTACTGAACGGTATAATATCTCCAAGAGTTTCGAAAGAAATAGCGCAGGCTTATAGATTGACTTAATTTGTACCGTCAGGGATTATGAATGAGTTCCTGCGTTTTAATGGTATTTGAAGCGATATCAATCATTTAAAGCCTGGAATGAGATTTCAGGGAGGAAGTTCCTTCAATTAATTGAGAAAAATTCAGGCAGGTTTTGAAAGTTTAGCCACAAGTCATTAATATTGCACTCCCAATTTTAACATTCCCCCTTAGCTCAGCTGGTTAGAGCATCTGACTGTTAATCAGAGGGTCTCTGGTTCAAGTCCAGAAGGGGGAGCATTCAGAATTCAGGCAGTTACAAGAGATTGTGATTGCCTGTTTTTATTTTGAGGGAATTTGCTCCCGGCTACTCAAGATACGCTCATCAATGAATCCGCTATTTTATGATTTGAAGCCAGTCTCTTCGCACATATCCAGACATCATTTTTTATAACGAGGTAGAGTTTCAGACGGGAATTTGTTTAAATTTAATAGTATAACTATTATGACAACAGCAGCAAAAAAAATTAAGAGGGAACACGTTAAAACGTTAATTAAAAGAACCTCTTCTAAATCCAAAAAGAACGCATCTGCCTTTTTTGGGAAACTTAAAGATGGAATTGATGGATTAGCGTATCAAAAAAAACTCCGGGATGAGTGGAAATAATTTACTCGTTGACACTAATTTTCTTATTTATTTATTGAATGGTCATTCTGTTATAACTCCTTATCTCAACAATAATTTCTTTATTTCTGAAGTCACAGAAATGGAGATGTTGGGAGTGAAAGATCTTTCATTGACTGTTCTGAAAATAAGAACCGAGCTTATTGAAAACTGCTACATTGTAAATTTCAATTCTGACATTAAAGAGATTGCAATCCGAATTAAGCAAAAGACAACGATTAAATTACCCGATGCCATTGTTGCAGCATCTTCCCTGTACATGAGCCTTCCTTTGGTAACTGCTGACAAGAGCTTCGCAAAAATAACAGGGTTGGATTTACAATTACTCAAGTTGTAGACACTGAATATTCAACTGGAATAAAAAGAATCGGCATTGTATTAATTAATACCTCTCCTGCAGATGACTGGTTCAAGTCTTGCGTGAGGGATGGTGCAGTAGAGAGACTTGAAATGGAATTGGTAGAAAAAGGCACAAGTGAGCTGTGCAAAAGCCAACGCACAACACTTGCGCCAGTGTGGTTACTAATGGACAAAGACCTTGGACCAGATGGGGAGTTACTCTATATATGCTTCTAACGTCATACACAAAAGCCAAAATTTTCGCAACAAGTATGAATCGGCCGCATCTATACCGCCAAATACTATTACTTCACTCCTAAACCCATTCGCTTCAATTTCAATAGAATCAAATGAGCATTCTCTACCATAACGAATGCTATCATATAAATATGTGCTCTTCTCCCTGCTCATACTATCTGCCGTCTTTGAAAAATTATCTATTAATTCTTTGTCGTGTAGCATATAGATTTTAGTTCCATCAAATAATGCATTTGACTCTTGTCTAAATAACAGGGTATCATTCTTTATCCATATGCACATTGATTTTTTTCGCCCATGACTAAAACAAAAGGTTTCGTCATAAAATCGAATAAAAACATAGTCTTTTGACATTTCATCTTCACATAAAAGGCGTTTTTCGATCTTGTTTTTACCTGCAATTTTCAATTCATTAATTTGATTCTGTGCCCAAACTGGTGCCCAGACGAAAAAACACTGAAAAGCCAGAAATAAATAAATTATTATTCTCATTTTTTTAGTATCCCACTTGTGGTTTGGTATTCAAGTTATGAGGTATACCATTGACACCAGTGGAATATCCAGCCAAACACAAGTGTCAACCGTTACATGAAACATATCCGAGTGAGGAGGAGAAGTATTAATTGTATTGTAATTAGTACTTCTCCTCCTCACTCGGAAAAGTTTTTGCTTTTACATCTGCAACATAATGGCTTACAGCTTCTGTGATGATTGTGTGCAGATCTGCATAGTGTCTTAAAAACCTTGGCTTAAATTCTTTATTGATACCCAACATATCCTGCATTACCAATACTTGTCCATCGGCTTCTGGTCCTGCGCCAATACCTATGGTTGGAATGGTAAGTGATTTTGAAACTTGGCTTGCCAACTCGGCTGGTATTTTTTCCAATACAATCCCAAAGCATCCGCAGGCTTCTAAAAGTTTTGCGTCTTCCATTAATTTTAGTGCTTCGGCTTCTTCTTTTGCACGAACGGAATACGTTCCAAATTTATAAATGGATTGAGGCGTTAATCCTAAGTGACCCATCAACGGAATACCAGCACTTAAAATACGATCGATCGATTCTTTCACTTCACTGCCACCTTCCAACTTCACCGCATGTGCACCTGATTCTTTCATTATGCGAATAGCCGAGCGCAATGCTTCCCTTGAATTACCCTGATACGTTCCGAAAGGTAAATCCACCACAACCAATGCACGATTCACAGCGCGCACAACAGAGGCTGCGTGATAGATCATTTGATCAAGTGTAATAGGTAATGTAGTCTCATGACCCGCCATTACATTGGATGCTGAATCGCCAACTAAAATAATATCAATACCAGCACCATCAATAATTTTTGCCATACTGAAATCATAGGCAGTCAGCATCGCGATTTTCTGTCCGCGATTCTTCATCTCCTGCAACTGATGGGTGGTGATCTTTTTTAAATCTTGTTTATGAACAGACACGATGATTTCAGGTTTAAAGTTCAATGTTCGAGGTTCAAGGTTTCAGTCTAACAAAACTATGGACTGGTTACTATCGGCTACAAACTACTTCAGATAGATAGCATTTTCTTTTCCAAGCACAACTTCAACATGATCCTTGATGGTTGTTGAAAGTTCATAGCCTGTATATTGTGGATAGATTGGAAACAGCGTGTGACCTCTATTCACCAATACAGCTGTTTCAATTTTTTTTACTTCAATGTCGAGAAAAGGTTTGAGGCCGTAGGCAAATGTGCGTCCTGTATTCAATACATCATCCACCAGAATGATGCATTTCTTTTTCAAGTCTTTAAGGTCACAATCAAGCGTTACATCACTTTGCTGTGGAGCAAATTTATCGAGGCTCACTTTCACCAGCTTAACCTGAAGAGGAGAGATGTTTTCAACTTCCTTCGCCAATAATTTAGCAAGCATGTAACCTTGTCCGTCAATGCCGGCCAGTACAACACCTTTCTCTTTAAAGTTGTGCTCGAAAATCTCGAACGCCATTCTGCGAATCTTTTGCTTCACCTGTGCGCCTTCAAGAATCAACATTTTTTCTGCAACCATTTCGAAATACGATTTGCGTGATGGTAATAAAGAATTAAGAAATTATCGAACAGGAATATTAAACAGGTAAAGGCAATGATTTACTGTCTTTGAAAGTAGACAAGATCACCATGGATTGAAGACTATCGACAACTTCAATATTTGAAACGTGATCGAGCATCAATTGTTGGTAAGCAGAAATATCAGCGGATACAACTTTCAAAATAAAATCGCCAGCACCGGTAATGTGATGACATTCCACCACTTCATTAATCTTATTAATAGCTGCGATGAATTTATTGATGTTGTCTTTGTTGTGTCCTTTTAATGTAACCATTACGAAAGTGCTCACGCCAATACCAACGGTAGAAGGATCGATAACGGCATGGTAACTTTTTATCACACCAGAACCTTCCAGTTTATTTACGCGCTCTAACGTTGGAGCAGGCGATAACCCGATTTCCTTTGCTAATTGTGCATTGGTAATGTTCGAGTTAGCTTGGAGGATTTCCAGAATTTTGCGATCTGTGTTGTCAAGTTTTATGTTTGGCTTCATAATGAGTAAGGTTTTCCAAATAAAATTTGGTCAAAAATAGTATAAAAACTGAATTCTTCGGTTAAGGTATGTTTAGAATTATAAAAACAGATGTAAAATTTCTTCATAAACCTCCCGAATCAGTCCCAGGCGCCTGTGCTTAAAGGCGATTGATTGTATTTCAAGTGCCGTCTCAGCCCGGTTTGCCAGCATCAGGTTCTGTATTTTCATAAAGGATTTATCAGGATTTCTCATGTTTAGTAAAAAACCTCCTCCCTCATTTTTAATGATATCCGAATCATCACCAATTCCGTCTTCAAGTAAAACGGGTAGTCCATTAGCCCAATACTCACCATCTTTTATTGGACAACAGTATAACCGGCAAGGTGCAGGTTTTATGGTGGAGAATGCAAAATCGGCAGCAGAAAGATATTGAGGAACAATATCGTTCGGCACTCTTGCTAGAAAGACCCTTACCCTTGGAATATTGCTTCGCATTAGATTTTCTTCAATGTCGTTGTGATCGTGACTAGAAAGAATAATCAAATAAAAGCGTTCGCCAAAAAAAAGAAAAGCGGAAGCAAATAAGTTGAAGGCTTCCTGATGATAATAAATATCTCCGAACTTCCCTACATATATACCTGTTACCATGTCACTTGTGATGCCAAGAGTTTTTCGAATTTGATTTCTTCGTTCATCATTAAATTGAAATCGTTCAAGCGAAATGCCATTAGGCATCGTGAATATTTTTTCTGCACCGACACCTTCTTCTATTAATCTTGAAGTATAGTGAGAGGATACGGTTAACAACGCAAGCGCCCTTCTCTTTTGCTGCCACTCAAAAAAACGAAGAATAATATAACGTGGATCATACTTACTCCAAACACCTGATTCCAACATGTATGCGGCATGTGGTTCAAAACATTCTACAATAAATGGGATATTGGTTTTTGTCCAAAGCAGATATCCAATAGCACCCGCCAAGGGAGAATTGCATAGAATTCCAGTTACGTTATGGGCTTTAATTTCTTTCAGCAAAAAAGATGGAAGATGAGTGAAGTCATAAAATTTCGCAGCGAATACATTTTTGCCGGGCTGTGAAAGAAATTTTACATGCCGGACTTTATTGATGTTGACATCAATCGGATTGTCACCAGCTCGTTCAATGGAACAAAAAACTATGGTATCCATTTCAGGCAGTTCACTTAAAATGGTAAGGCGAGGAATGATTACCGATTGTGTTAATACATCTGCAGATGACCAGTATCCGAGATAAAGTATTGTCATGGAGTTTCTTTCAGAATTTTAGCAATGCGTTTTGAAGTGTTGCCATCTCCGTATGGATTTACCTTATTGGCCATTTGATCGTAATGTTCAGAGTTGACCAATAGACTAAGTGCTTGTTGCACAATTTTCTCTTTATCTGTACCGACAAGAATAGCGGTTCCACTATCAATGCCTTCCATTCTTTCGGTGAAGTCACGCAATACCAATACAGGTTTATTAAGTGTGGGCGCTTCTTCCTGAATTCCACCTGAATCGGTAAGAATTATGTAAGACTTGCTCATCAACCACAACAAAAAATCATAGGGTAGTGGATCCATCAAAATAATACCGCGATGATGCGATAAATACCGCTGTGCATTTTTTTGAATGTTCGGATTGAGATGAACAGGATATACGATTTGAAACTCCGAACTCGTGTCGGCAATTTCCACAAGTGCTTTGCAAATATTTTCAAAGGGTTCGCCAAAACTTTCTCTTCGATGACAGGTAACCAAAATGATTTTTCGGGAAAAATCAATGGACTTAAAAAAATCAAAATATTGTTGCTGATCAGCATTCTCAATAATTTTTAATCCAAGAAGCAACGCATCAATCACCGTGTTGCCAACATTGTAAACGCCATTTGTAATTCCTTCGTGATGAAGATTCTCTACCGCCATGTCAGTTGGACAAAGATGACATTCAGCTAATTTTGAAATAACAACCCGGTTCATCTCTTCGGGATATGGAGATTGCATGTTATTACTTCTTAAGCCAGCTTCTACGTGTGCAATTTTGACCTTGCCATAAAACGCAGCAAGTGCGCCTGCCATGGCCGTAGTGGTATCACCTTGCACGATAACCCAATCGGGTTTGAAGTGTGTAAGAATATCAGTGGATACTAATCGGATAATCTTTGCCGTAATGTCTGGCAAGGTCTGATTAGGTTCCATGATGTTGAGATCATAGTCTGATTTGATTTTAAAAAACTGCATAACCTGATCCAGCATTTCACGGTGCTGCCCGGTAACACCAACCTTTACATCAAATTCAGGATGAGTCTGAAATTCCTGAATTACAGGTGCCAGCTTAATAGCCTCAGGTCGTGTGCCCAGAAGAAAAAGTATTTTAATCATAAATGAATAAAGGACCGGTTAGCACGCATAGACTCGGTCTCTATAGCGAAGGTATAAATTCAGGCTGTAATTCAAGATGTGAGGCGGGCAAAAACTAAATCTTCGGTTATTTTAGAACCTTTAATGCCGATCGGAAAATTTCGGATAGGCGAACAGCATTCTCTCTCGCGCTAAATTTAACAGGCGGATGACCCAACTGGAAAGTTTCTTTTTTTTCAATTACATTCTGAATCTCTTTCATTAAAAATTTAGCCATTGCTTCTGTGTCGTGATGATCAAAGCATGCGGAAGGATAATCCTCCAAAATGTGAGTGGTTACACTAGCCTTCGGTGTTACCGCCATGATTTTAATTCCAGTCAAGAAGTAATCCAGCAATTTTGATGGAAAAAAAACAGCTCCATTAGAATTCGTTGGATTGTCAACAACCAATAAAATATGTGCGCTTTGTTGAAGTTTCTTTGCGTGCGCGTAAGACAACTCTCCAACATGATGAACGTTTGCAAACTTTGATTGCTTAAAAAATATAGCGTTCAGCCGATCCATAGGGCCTGCCACTTTTATCTCCAGAAATTGAAGCAAGGTTGAATCATTTTTCTGAATATAATTCAGTACATCCTCCATAAAAAATAAAGAACGTTGCCCCGCAAGTCCTCCTGTATACACAATTCTTAATTTATCTCCGCGGGGTTTTGAGAGAGTTTCAATTTCATCCGGATCGAAAACATTGGGAACAACTTCAAATTTACGTGCACTGGATGGATAATAATTTGCGTAGTGGAGAAGTGTTTCTGTTGTTGTAAATGTAACCTTTGTAGCTTCTTCAATGAAAGCGCGCTCTGACTTCAATTTTTTTTCAGATAATGAATTTTCTAGAGGAGATAGCGCCCATGGATCACTGAAATGTAATATCCATGGAATGTTGAAATGCCGGGTAAGCTTCATCGCCATAAACGCAGAACTGATTGGATTTGATCGTGAGTAAATTAAGTCAGGTTTTTGTTTCAGATTTCGAATAACCCGTCTCCATTGCCAATGAAATGTCATTTTACTATCGGGAAACATAAATCCCTCAAAGCCGGCTTTACGAAGTAGAAAATTGGTCAACTTCGATTCGTATATCGGTATTTCGATTTTGCTTCGATAACCAGCGTCAAAAGATTCTAATGAATCATCAGCGGGCATGAATAGCGTAGGGATGCGGCTCGTTACTATATCAAACTGAAAATCCTTTTCGTGCGAAAGATATTTAAAGAATCTTGCCGTTTGAAGACACTCGGGATCATTTTTAGGAGGAAAGGCAATACTCACAAATAACACATTGGTCATGCAGCAGTCTTACGTACATGTAAAATTAAGTAAACAAATTTGAATCATACGCTGTACTTTTACCGCTCTGGCGTTACTGGACTAAGAATCGTGCAATTTCTCAACAAGACCATTTTACTTATTTCTACTGAAGAGTGGGGAACGAATATGCTTTCAAAGCACCATTATGCACTGGCACTGGCGAAGGCAAACAATGTTGTCTTTTTTCTAAATCCGCCCTCTCAAAAATACACCGATATCGAAATACTATCAGGTCCGGAAAATATTCGCATTATTAACTATTCACCTTTTATTCGCGGTACAAATAATTTCAAGGGAATACTCTCACCACTAGCTGACTTCTTCAATGGAATTGATATTAAAAGAATCAAAAAAGCGATTGGCTGTTCGATTGACGTTGTGTGGAATTTTGATCCATACCGCTTTCAGAACTTTTCACTTTTTAAGCCTGCGCTTGGCATTTTTCATCCGGTTGACTTTATTAAACAACCTGTTGACCTAACGCCTGCGAGAACGTGTGATATTATATTCTCCTTGGCCAAGCCTATTTTGGATTGCTATGAATCCGTTAGTACACCTCGGTTCTTTATTAACCACGGGCTCAGCTCAGTGTTTTTGGAAAACATTGAGGTTGAAGAAAAAAAAGAAGATTCTATTATACGCTGTGGATATGTAGGCAATTTGCTTTCGTTTGCTATTCATTATCAAAATTTTTTAAGGATTGTCGAAGAAAATAGTACGATTGAGTTTCATCTTATTGGTCCGTATGCCTCAAGTAATCTTGGAGCCTACAAATCTTCTGATGAACTCAAAAAAATTTCTGGCTTTTCCAATGTAAAGCTCTATGGGGAAAAGCAGCCTGCCGAAGTAGCAAAATTGATTCGCACGTTTGACTTATTTCTGGTTTGCTACCATCCTGAAAAGGTAGGTGCGGTAGTATCGAACAATCATAAGATTCTTGAATACCTCAGTACAGGAAAGACTGTTGTGTCCAGCTTCACGAGTACGTATGAAAATGATTTTTCCGATCTTTTAGAAATGGTGAAAAACAGCGAAGACTTACCTGCGCGGTTTAAAGAGACGATTCAAAATCTTGCGCAACTAAATAGCTTGCAACACCAAACAAAAAGAAAAGCGTTTGCTTCAAAAAACTCGTATGACAAACATTTAAAGGAAATTGAATCAATTATAAATACTCAGATGCTTTATAAATGAGAATATAATTTCTCTTTCAATTCCTTGGGCGATGGATAGGAAATCAATACTGCTTTATGAGGGCCTTTGAAAACGAACATTGACCCTGCTGCAACGGCAGACGCACCACCTTCTACAATTGCCTTCAAAAAATCATTCGTTGAATTTGCACCTCCCAAAGCAACAACAGGAATGCTTATTGCTGATGATATTTCCTGAAGAATAGTTACGTCATACCCCTTACCTGTTCCCTCTCTGTCAATGGATTGAACAATAAGCTCACCGGCACCCAACTCTTTAAGTTGCTTGGCATACGTGAGAGGATCGAGTCCCGTATTTTTCTTTCCATTCTCCGTAAAGGCTCTGTTTCGCTTTAGCCAATCCTTCTTTATATCGATAGAAACAACAACACTTTGAGAGCCATATTGATTGGCAAGATTGGTAATTAACGAAGGCTGGCTAATAGCGCAGGCACCAATAACTACTTTTTCAATACCCAACGCAAAAAGTCGTTGGGCTTGATCCATCGTATGAATTCCACCGCCATACGCTAAGGGCATGAAACATTCACTCACTAGTTTTCCTATAAATTCGAAGTCTGGTTCCTTTCTATTGAATGCATCGATGTCTAATACTACTACTTCATCGGCTCCCTTCTCATTGAATATTTTCAGCGCATTGATACCATCGCCAATATATTTTGGATTTTTAAATTGAGTTGTTTTTACAAGTTGGCGATTATGCAAGAGCAGAACAGGAATTACGCGCACTCTTCTCATGGTTTCCAGACGCTAAAGTTTCTCAAAATCTGCATCCCATATTGATGGCTTTTTTCCGGATGGAATTGCATCGCTAAAATATTTCCCTTCTTTAATATGGTTGGGAAATTATATCCGTACTGTGTTAATCCCAATACATATTCCTGGTCGGCAACCATGTGGTAGGAGTGAGCAAAATAAAAACGTGGAGGAATTTCCATATCCATAAAATCGGTGATGGTATTCGTGGATTGAAAGATCACTTCGTTCCAGCCCATTTGGGGCACTTTTAAAGAACCAATCTTTTGTGCATTGAATTTTATACAATGTGCATCAATGAAGCCAAGTCCGGGACGACTACCTTCTTCACTTCCGTGCGTTAACAATTGCGCCCCGAGGCATATTCCAAGAAGTGGGATTCCGGCCGCTGATCGTTCTCTCAGAATAGAAGGTAATTCCGTCTGCTCTAATTTTGTCATAGCCGAATCGAACGCTCCGATACCAGGTAATATTATTCTTTCCGCTTGTTCAACTTGCTTAGGATCTGCCGTGACAAGACTGGCAACACCAATTCGCTGCAACATGTTTTGAATTGATCCAAGATTCCCTACACCGTAATCAATGATTGTGACCATTTCTTTTTGTCAATTGACTTTTCAATGCCAACCAGAATGGCCGTGCAAGTTTCAAAAAAGGATACCGACTGTAAATATTTGTTTCAATTGGATAGTCTGAATGAGCCTTTACTGGATCGCTCATAATTTTTTCAAATTCTACTTTTGTTAACCCTAGTTTTTTTAACACAAAATCATAATCCATGCGCAACAGCTCAGGTTCGTAGATCGGCTTTGATAATTCAGCAAGTGCTTCCTGACGTGTTAATTGTTTAGAGCATATAAGCGTTGCTAAATGCGCTCTTCTTTTATCAATTTTAAACTTCGTGGGTAGGATGTAGCCTTGATAGAAGCGTGTAAAAATAGATTCGTAGTGTTTTCCTCCATAGTCCCTCCAGCCAAGTTCTGCCACCATTTCCCGCTTGGCCTCATCTTTATTGTAGGGAATTAAATTCAGCAAGGAGACTGAACGAATTCCTTTTAGGTTTGCCATTACCCTGGTTCTGAGATTCCATAATGGATAGGTCTTAAAAGGTTTTCCAACAAATTTCTTTTGAATTGCACGGATATGAATATAGTCGGACTTGTGGTGTATCCAATGAGGAGGCAAAATTGCCTCAGTCACTACATTTGTTCCACTTAAAATAAATTTGATATTTTCTTTCAGGGCGAGTCTGTACAAGGTAGCGGTTATGGCATGGTCTGTTACCATTTCAATATCAACCACTGAAGCTTTCAAAAAAGCAACTTGAAGATCTCTGAACTCTTCCCATTGAATAACTAATGTGTGTAAATCAAACCCAAGGGTTGCAATTGTCTTTTCAATATTACTAACCGCTAATTCCGAGTTCCAACCATTATCGAAATGGACGATTAATGGCCTTAATCCCCAGTGCTTTGCCTGTAATGCCAGGTATGAACTGTCAACACCTCCGCTTAATCCCAATATAGAGTCGTATCGCTTTCCTTCTCCGGCCTTCTTAATCGCTGCAATAGTGTCGGCCAGCTTTATGGTCGCCAGATCTGCCGAAGGCACATTGTGCAACTCTTGTTGGCGATAGTCAAGACAGTAATTACAGATGCCATCATTGTCAAAAACTATGGAGGGATCGTCAGTGGTATCTAAAATGCAGTGTGTGCAGGTAATTATTTTCGTAGACATATCTTATTGTGCCGTAAATTTACGCAAAAATGATCCCGTCCTTTACCGATCCACTAATTTGATTGTATGCTTCTTTCCATTGGAATGCCGGTATTTAATGACGCAGCATTTTTGCCTCCAGCATTAGACTCACTATTGAACCAATCCTTCAAAAATTTTGAACTTATTATTTCAGATGATCAGTCTACGGATGGAAGTGCCGACATCTGTAAAGCCTATGCTTTGCGCGACAATCGGATTAAATATATTCGTCAGTCCAAAAATATTGGTATATCAGCCAACATGAAATTTCTGTTAAACGAATCGGTTGGTAAATATTTTATGTGGGCTGCGAACGATGATGTGTGGGATCTTGATTTTATCCTTGAGTTGGTAAATGCTTTAGAGCGTAGTCAAACCGCCATCGTAGCATTTTGTCCCTACGTCTTGATTGATGAATCCGCAGAACTCATTCAGCCCGCTACAGTTCGTTCCTTTGATTATTCAGCCGAGCCGGCATACGAACGAATCCGAAACCTTACTAAACTGTATGACGATGGTTTTGGTTATGGCATTTTCGTGCGCGAAAGAATTCTGGAAGTTGAATTTCCGCGATGGGTGTGGCCGAATCACAAATGTGCGTATAACAACATTTATCCTTCGTTATTTTTCTATCTCACCAAAGGAGATTTTTTGCTTGTGGGATCTAAGCCGTTGTGGTTTAATCGGATTAAAAATAATCCACATCACTCCATACCCTATACAGGTCACCTGATTCCTTGTTACATGGCATTCGTAATTAGAAAAATCAATTTAGCACTTTGGTGTTTTATAGTGGTAAAGAAAGCGTCTGGCTCTTTAAGATTGCCAATTCAGATTTTGCCGTTTCTATTCAGGCGTTTTGCCGAAGATTGTTGGCTGGAGCTGCGTACGCAAATTCGAAATTACAAAGCCAGAAAGGTTAAACTGTTTTGAGGATTTCTTTCCAAACGAATAGGAAAAAATCAGAAAATATCGCGTATCGGAGAGAACCCCATAAACACAATAAAAGGGTTGAGAAAAAAATGATCTGAAGCATTTTTTTACCAACATTTACTTTGAGTAAAATAAAAATGATGGCTAGAATCAATCCATAGACTACGGTATTCGCGAGGCAATAGGCACCGAAAAGAAAACCTGTACTCCATTCTAACCAATGTCCTGCAAGGAAAACCAGCACTCTGACAATCAAAACACCAATCTGAATAAAAAAATACAAAGATCCTTTCCCCAATACAAAGAAAACAGAGTTAAGCGTGGTTGTGCATAATAACATGATGTAGTATAGTGCCATGATGCTGGCAAATAAGCCTGCTGCCCGCCAGTTACTTCCAAACGCAAAATCAAAAATGAGATCGCCAAAAACAGCAAGCATGGTGAATGCCGGAATGCCAAAGAGTAAAAGTTTGTTTACTAGTTTAAGTGATATCTCTTTAAAGTAAGATTCTGATTGGTGAAACGCTTCTGCTGATTTTTGAGCGAAAACATTGCCTATAGAATACCCAAGCAAGCGCATCGGAATCTCCAACATGCTGGAGGCAAAAGAGAAATACCCGGTAATTGTTGCTGAGATACTGGCAAACCAGAAGAGTGGTATTTGACTTGAAACCAATCCGACATAATTACCTGGAAATACATATTTAGGATAATCTTTAAACACCTTTACGATACGAAGTACTTCCGAATGAGGAACGACCATAACTTCCTTTATTCTTTTTAGTACTTGTCGGTTAAAGGCGAGAAAGAGATTGGCGACTTTCAACGAAATGTCTCCGATAAGCAATCCGGAAAAATTACCTCCATAGAAATAGCCATAACCAATCGTAATTCCTCTACTCAGTAAAGTGCCCAGAACTGATGATCGTGTGTTTTTGATATTTCGTTTATCGCGAATATTCCAGCTTCCAATAATCTGAAAAAGACCAAGCAGTAAAACAGCGGGACCAATAACATACAAGAGATACCCTTGCTGCTTTAAATCAACCCACTGATTTATCTGCGAAAAAAAAAGAATAGTCAGAATGGTAATTGTGGCACTTAGTGTTGTGACAAGCAGCAGTGAAAGTTTGACCAGTGGAAAAAAATCTTTTTCTGATTTTGGTAGTTGGAATGCATCAATGTATCCCAATGTAAGAACAAGCGATAAATTCATAACCATCGCATTAAGTGTAGCAAAAGTACCGTATGCTTCTGGCGTATAAAGTCGGGCAATGACGGGTGTTAAAACCAGTTGGATGATAAACGAAAAAAAATACCCGGAAAAAGCTATTACGGCCTCGTAAAAAAAGGACCCTCGATCAATCTGGTAAAAAGGATTTTTAAACTTCAACCCCGGTCTTTGTTTGAAATAATGGATCGATGAAAATATTCTTTTGGAGCAGCAAAAAGATTTTGACCTTGTGCCAAAAGGCCAAGGTTTTGGGAAGCCTATCTTTCTCTAGCGTAAAAGTCCATATATTTACTTCTCCTTCATCATGATTAGGGAAAACAACAGAGCGAAGTCCGTAGTTGAAATGCTTATAAAATAATTTGTAACGAAAGAAATTCATAAGCGACCTCACTCTCCTTTCGGCATTGCGCGGTTCTTTCAGTATTTCAAAATATATTTGTACAATATTCTTTTTTAGTCTATTCATTCTGTCTTATTAATCGCGGATTAAAAGCATATGAACTGCAAAGGTATCAATCCTGACTGGTATTGATACTTTTGACAATAAAAAGTAAATCGCCCTAATGCAGCCAGAAAATTTGTATTTTACATTGAGTCTTTAATCGTTGAAAAAAATCCTCTTCATAGCGGCTCATCGAAAAGATCGGGCACCCAATCAAAGGTTCAGATTTGAACAGTATTTTGACTATCTGGCAAGTCAGGGGTTTCAATGCGAATTGTCACCTATCATCTCGGCTGCTGATGATAAAGTATTTTATCAGCCCGGACATTACTTCGCTAAAGTTCTGATCGGTCTCAAAGCGTGGCGAAAAAGATTTTTAGATTTAGCAAAGAGAAATGATTACGATATCGTCTTTATAGCCCGGGAAGCTATTATGACCGGATCAACTTTTTTTGAAAAACGATTTCGGAATTCAAAAGCTAAAATCGTCTACGACTTTGACGACTCTATTTGGATTGAGGTTGTTTCGCAAAACAATAAAGCACTGGCTTGGTTAAAAGATGCTCAAAAAATCTCGCGCATTATTGCTATGGCCGACTTGGTTTTTGCTGGAAATTCTTTCTTAGCCAATTATGCGAAGCAATTTAATTCAAAGGTTGTCATAGTCCCTACTACGATTGATACTGAACTTTATTATCCTAAGATGCTCGTTCAAAAGAACCATGTAATAGTTGGATGGAGCGGAAGTGTGTCAACCCTAGAACATTTTGAGCATGCAATACCTGCGTTAAAGAAGATAAAAGAAAAATTTGGTGACATTGTTCAGTTTAAGGTTATCGGTGATGGAAATTATAGAAACGATGGGCTTGGAATTCAGGGATTACCTTGGAAACATGATACTGAAATTTATGATCTGCAAGAAATTGATATTGGTATTATGCCACTGCCCGATAATGAATGGACATGGGGTAAATGTGGATTGAAAGGTCTGCAATATATGGCGCTTGAAATACCCACCATCATGTCTGCCGTTGGAGTTAATTTAAGTATTATTCAGGATGGACATAATGGTTTTCTTGCAACTACCGAAGAGGAGTGGGTTCAAAAAATTTCATTATTAATTGAAGATCGTGAACTTAGAAGCAAGCTCGGTAAGGCTGGAAGAAAAACCGTTGTTGAGCACTATTCAGTGGAGAGTCAAAAAAATAAGTATCTCGAATATTTTCAATCCCTTACGTCTCGCTAATGTCTAATTCTCCTTCCTCTGAGTTGCGTTTTGAATGATACAAAATCAACACCAGTGATACAAAGTAATAAGGAAGTAATGGAATTTTGTAACGAACCAATGTTCCAAAATTATAGGTTGACACCCCAACCCCAAAAGCAAAAATCAAAGCAAAGGTGAGACAGAAAATAGTTTCTGGTGAATTCAGACCTTTGAAAAATTTGACGTTTGCTTTCCGAATGACATACAGTGTAAAAAGAAGTGTTAACAAACTTTCAACAGCTGAGAAAAGCATTAATGGATTTCGTGCTTCCCAAATGTACGGCCGAAATAAAGAAACATTGACAGCGGATGGAGCAAGTTTTAAAATGCCGCCAATGGAACCATCCAGTTCTCCGAGAGTATACCCAGAACCTGCATTTTTTCCGGTCCAATAATGAATATCGTACGCGGTCACTCGAGCGGTTTCAGCAAGTTTTTCTAAGGAGTAAAGCGGATCATCCTCAGCGATTTTTTTAACTCCAAGATAAGAGACATAGAGGCAAAGAGATCCAATGATTGGAACCAGCATCAGTTTGAGGATAGTGGAACGTATTCTGAAGAAAGATCCTGAAAAAATCCAAAATATGGCTGCGATCAGAAAACTCATCAGAATGTAAATCTTTACCGAAAGGATTACATAGAACGAAATGATTAATAATATCAAGAAACCGAGATGTGGTTTTCGTTCAATAAAAAGACGATCGATGCAATAGGTAGCAATGCCCAGAAATGCCAGGGTAACAGTATCTTTAAGAATACCAGAACCCCAGAAAATAATAGAAGGCACAAATAGGCAGCTGTAGGCTAACGCCTTGTGAACATCAGGATATTTTTTGTAGAACGTTAAAAATGTCATCCAGCCGCCAATGAAACTCAAAGTGGCAAATAACGCTGCCGTGGCACTGTATGATGAGAAGGTTAAGAGATCAAAAATGGTGGCGATTCGAATGATAAAAAAGGATTTTTGATCGTGAAAATGCCAAATCTTTTCGGAGGATTCCCACATTCCCGGACCGGGAGTACCATTTGAGAAAAGAAGTTTTAATCCTAAACTTGGTGAATTAACAAACGCCTCCCATATTACCCTGCTTCCATGCGTATGGTACACAAAAGTATCGCCACCATCATAATAGAACTGATACAGTAAGCCGAGGGCAATAGCTCCAATAAGTTTAACGGTTAAGCTCGGAATGAAGTACCTTCTGGTAACTTCATTGGTGAGTTTAGCGCGCACAATGTAAGCGATTACATAGATAAGAATGATGATAATGGGGGTTACAATGAAATCACGAAGTTCCATCGCTCTTATAACTTTTGAAAAAGTGCTTTCATGGCATCACCTTTTCCGGTTAGGTTTAGTATCGCATTTACACTTGTTTTGAGAACTTTAAACACAATGTTACCCTCTGTCTTTTGACGCAACAACTCGTCTACATTACTTTTAGTTGATGAAAACTCAGCGCTAGATGTACTGGCAATAAATCTTTTAATCGAAATATTACTGGTACTGATTTTAATTAGCTTGAAATCACTTTTCTTAAATAGTGATTTCAATGTAGACCTGGTGTAATAACTTAAGTGATCAGGATAAGAAATAATATTCCATTTTGATTTCAAAAAATTTCTGGAGATAGAATTAAAATTGGGTGTCGTCAAATAAACCACACCTCCCGTTCTCAGTATGGAGCGGAAAGATTTTAATTCATTTTGCGGAGAATTAATATGTTCAATAACCTCAAAGGAGGTAATGACATCAAAAAAATCTCTCTTGTAGTGATTAGGATCCAGTGGACTGGCAGTGATCTGGATACCTCTTTTTATACACGCATCAATGGCTTCTTGAGAGAATTCAGTTCCGAACACATTCCACTTTCTTTTTTTAGCGGCTTCTAAAAAAAATCCATCACCACACCCTACATCGATTATATTATTTGTTTTTCGGTAAGGTTCAAAAGTATCAAGTAAGGCATCGTAACGTCTTACCGTAATTTCTGAGATAGCATTGGTGCGTGGGTATGAAGCGTAGTGCACTTTTAATTCATCGTTTGTTGGTTTACGCTTGCAAAAAACAAAACGACATGATGAACAGCGAACCAAAAAGGTGTTCTCATATCCTTTCATCGGGATCAATGCATTCGAGCCGCACAGAAGACATCTGTTAAATTCTTCGAATGAATTCATGGATGGATAAGATGGTATCTAAAATTGAATGACATAGTTATGCTAGATCCTTGCTCGTTTCTCAGTTTTCTAAATGAACTTTCGGGTTCTATGTACCAGACAAAATACACAATAAAAAATCAATCTCCCTTTTCCATTTTCTTAAGCCTCCGTTTGGCGTCTTTGTACGCCTCATCTTTTTTGCCGGCTTTATCTTTTACGGCATTAAAATATTTCTTCGCCTCGGCTTTGTCGCCTTGAGCTTGTGCGATTTCGCCTAAAGCAATCATAGAGTATAGGTAATAACCGGAATCTGTTGTTCCATTTTTCTCCGCGTACTTCATGCACATCACGTAATATTTTTTTGCATCGTCATACTTTTTACGGGCTTCATAAATCTGTCCGAGAAAAAAAGCAGCATATCTGCCACTGGTGGCTTCGTAACCCAATTGACCACTATCAATCTTCTCTATAATATTTTTGCATATCGGTTCGGCTTCTCCAAACCTGCCCTGGCCATAGAGCATGCGTGCATAGTATCGATGGAAATACGGATTGTTGGGATAGGTTTGATGCAAGTATACACTGATCTGAAAAGCACTTTGCTGATCGTTCTCATAGCTGTTTAAAATTCGCATCAACCAAACCATCGCTTCTGTGCGCGTGTAAAATGCGTTGTAGGAAACCTCCTTCAGTTGTTTTAACCCAAGCGCTTTATCACCTTCGGGAAAAAACCACATTACAGGTCGCAAGGCTTTGTAGTTTTCAGGAACCCAAACAGAAAAATAATTATAGAGTGCATCTCCAAATAAAAGTTCAGGGCTGAGGTTTTCTTTCTTTTTGCTTACCTCTAAATAATTCATCGCACTCTTTCCGGCAGAAGCAGCTTTTGTCCATTGGTTACGATCTTCATCGGAATACAACCTGCCCTTAAATCCATACGCTGCTGAAAGGAAAAAGGCGGCTTCTGTTTTATAGGCAGGATAATCGTCATACAATTTCTCCGCTACATTTATAGTGGAGTCCATGTAGGCAAGAAAGGCATCATCGTGCGACTTATCCTTGGTGTTGGGCATAATTTTCCACCACTCTATTAATCCCATTAAGAAATAGGGAAGGGGATGCCATTTGTATTTTGCTCTCAGGTATTGAAACTCAAAAACAGCATCATCAAACTTAAAATCGTAGAGGTCGTTTAGCGCTTTGGTACATTCCAACTGAACAGAGATATCGGAAAGTAAGATGATGGTGGTATCTTTTTTTGTCTCCACTTGTGCCGAAGCATTAAAACTTGCGACAGATAGGAAGAAAATTAAAATGATAAATCCACGGTTGACAGTTGACAGTCGACAGTCAACACAATAATTCGAAATAAAAGAAGAACGCTTAATTTGCATCATAAACCGAAACACCAACGACCAGACATATCCCCATATTTTAATGAGCGAAACTAAGTCATTCTTTGCAGCCGACAAAAGGCTTCTCTTTTTACTGCTCTGCCTGGGCACTTTTCTGCTGCTTTACATCAAAATAGTCTTTATTGAAAACGAAACAGCCGCATTCGAATTTTTACAAGATCGCCCTGAAGGAATGGTTTTAAAACTCATCAATGCTTTAAAGTTCTTTTCCATACCGTTTGTTTACCTCTGGAAGTTCACGGTTATCGCTTTTGTGATCTGGGTGGGTTGCTTCATGTTTGGGTATCGCGTTACCTATACTCAATGTTGGGGGGTGGTAATTGGAGCCGAATACATTTTCCTTATACCCGAAGTGGCCAAGATTCTATGGTTCATGTTTGTTGCTACAGACCCAAATTACCATGATATCAGAGGGTTTTATCCACTATCCCTCATGCATTTTTTCGACTACTATTCGATAGACAAGCGGTGGGCCTACCCACTTCGTGCATTAAATGTATTTGAAGTGGCGTATTGGTTTTTGCTGGTGGAAGGCATACATCACTTTGCCCGTAAGGACAAAAAGTACGTTTGGATTATCGTGGCCTGTTCTTACGTCCTCATCTTCTTTTTATGGCTGATATTTTATGTAATTGTTTATAAATAATATAGTCCATAGTCGATGGTCTATGGTTTATAGTGGTGTATGCAAACTTTTAAGTTTGTAGAAGCTTTTGAACGTGCACCCTTTTTCTATGGACTATCGACTATTGTCCATAGACTAAAAAACTATGTACTAAAGACTAATTTCCCTATTTTCGCGCCTAACTTTTTTAGATAAATCATAGCATGAATTTAAATTTTCAGAAGACGAATAACCTTGTTGGCTGGTTTGTATTTGCAGTGGCGTTAATTACCTACTGGCTTACCATGGAAGAAACCGGCAGCTACTGGGATTGTGGTGAATTTATATCGGTTTCATACAAATTGGAAGTGCCCCATCCTCCAGGCGCCCCTTTGTTTTTGTTGATCGGCAGACTCTTCTCTTTTCTTTCGTTGGGAGATGTAACTAAGGTTGCGTATTGGATAAACTTTAGCAGCGTATTGGCTAGCGCCTTTACGGTTCTTTTTCTGTTCTGGTCAATAGTACTCTTCGGCAAAAAGCTGATGAAAATTACCACGTTTGAAGAATTAGAAGGAGCCAATTCATGGGTGCTTTTCGGTGCTGGTTTAGTAGGTTCATTGGCCTATACTTTTTCTGATTCTGCCTGGTTTTCTGCTGTTGAAGCGGAAGTTTACGCGATGTCATCATTCTTCACTGCAATTGTAGTTTGGGCCATGTTAAAGTGGGAGGTTATAGAAGATGAATCAAGAGCTAACCGTTGGTTATTGTTCATTTTTTATATGATGGGACTTTCAATCGGTATTCACTTGCTGAACCTCGTTACCATTCCTGCGCTTGCGCTGATTTACTATTTCAAAAAATATAAGCCAACACCTTGGGGTGTAGTGGCAGCCATGTTGGTGAGTTTGGGTATCATCTTCTTTGTAAACGAGATTATTATTCCAGGTCTGCCTACTATTGCTGGAAGTTTTGAAGTGTTCTTTGTGAACAGCTTGCATTTACCTTTTGGATCAGGTGCCATTGTGTTTACATTAATATTGTTGAGTGCGTTGGTGTGGGGAATTATGTTCACCCAGAAAAAACAAAAAGTAGTTCTCAATACTTTCCTGAATGCTACTGCTTTTATCATGATTGGCTACGCATCATATGCGTTAGTGGTGATTCGTTCTTCTTACAATCCTCCGATTGATGAGAACGATCCTTCTGATGTAATGAGTTTTGTTAGTTATTTAAAGCGTGAGCAATATGGAAGTCGTCCGTTATTGTATGGTCCCTATTTTACATCCCAAATAATTGATGTGAAAGATGGTGCGCCAAACTACAAGAAAGGTAAAGACCGCTATGAAATAAAAGATCGCAAGTTTGAATATGTCTATGAGCCAAATTCTCAAACCATATTGCCTCGAATTTATAGCAGCGATCCAGACCATGCTCGTGTTTATCGAGAGAACCTGGGATTAAAAGAAGGACAGAAACCAAGATTCAGTGATAACATTAAGTTCATGGTGCAGCATCAGATTGGATGGATGTATGTGCGCTACTTCTTTTTCAACTTTGTGGGTCGTGAAAGCGATATTCAAAATGCGGATTGGATTGGACCAAATCAGTGGTTTGAAAAACTTCCGCCTTCATTAGCCGAAAACAGAGGAAGGAATAATTTCTTTATGATTCCTTTTGTACTTGGATTGATTGGAATGTTCTACCACTCGGTTAACAACACTCGAAATTTTGTGGTGGTAACTTTGCTCTTCATTCTGATGGGTGTTGCTCTGGTAATATACCTCAACTCACCACCTACGGAACCTCGCGAGCGAGATTACATTTATTCCGGATCGTACTACGCATTTTGTTTTTGGATTGGCTTTTCAGTGATTGCCCTGGTTGATTTTTGCAAGAAGCTAATACCAAACACAAAGACAGCAGCCTTGCTTGCTACAGCATTATGTTTGTCAGCACCAGTATTAATGGCCAAGGATGGTTGGGATGATCACAATCGTGCTAACCGTTATTTCTCTGTCGACTCTGCGATAAACTATTTGCAATCCTGCGCGCCTAATGCCATACTCTTTACCGGTGGTGATAATGATACTTTCCCATTGTGGTATGCACAAGAAGTAGAGGGTGTTCGCACAGATGTTCGTGTAGTTGTATTAAGTTACTACAATACCGATTGGTACATAGACCAGAGTACGCGCAAAGCCTATTCATCAGAACCCTTTGCGTATACCCTTACCAGTGATAATTATAAGCAAAGCGGCTTGAACGATTACCTTCCATACTATGCTGAAAGTGGTATCAAGCAAATGGATTTGAGAAAGTTCTTAGAGCTTGTAAAAGCAAATAACAAAAGTCTTCTTCATCCGGGCTATGGTGGCACACGCAATATGTTACCTGCAAAAGATATTGTGTTGCCAATCGATATAGAAAAAATTAAACAATTAAACATTGTTCCGAGAGGAATGGACAGCCTTATCGTTCCAGAAATGCATTTGCGAGTAAAGGGTAATGGGTTGGAGAAGAAAGATCTTGCCTTGCTCGATGTGTTGGCTACAGCTGATTGGAGTCGTCCATTGTATGTAAACCAAACTTCGCTGTCACAATTTAACGTGGACCTCAGCCGATATGTGGTACAAGAAGGAAACGCTTATCGTATACTTCCAATTTTAAACCCGCGTCCGTTTAACCAATTGGAGTTGGTGAACACCGATGTGAGTTTTGAAAATATGATGAAGAAGTTTCAATTCAGAAACCTGGATGATCCGAAAGTGTATTACAATCAGGACTATCGCAATTTCGTATTGAACCATCGCAGTAGCTTTAATGCACTCGCTGAGTTCTTAATTTTGGAAGGGGATACAGCAAAGGCTCGTGAAGTATTGCTGGCCTGCTTAAGCAAAATGCCTGATGTTGCTGTGCGTTATGATTACACTACCTCACAAAGTGTCGCGCTATTACTTGAAGTAGGCGAAAAAGAAAAGGCCATTGAAATTGCCACGATTATGGGACAACGTGCGGATGAGCTTGCAGCATATTACACTTCCAAGGGCGACTATGGTCGCGAGCTACAAGTAAACGTAATTATTCTCGGAGAGCTTCAGAGAACATTGTATAAATATGGTGAGGCAGATTTGGCGAAGAACTTCGAAGAGAAATACGAAAAGTATGCAGGACCAATGCAAATGAGAATGAATCAATAAGTGCAATAAACTTCTTCAATAAAAGACCATCGCCCATTAGGCGATGGTCTTTTATTTTTAGAGTAACGGGAAGTTAAATTAAGATCAGCCATATATTCAGCCAGTATGATTACATCGCTGAACGAAAGAGTTCATGGAATGACTTTTTGAAATAAAGAATGCATTGTCTAAGTTGAGTATGCATTGAAGGTAAATTCAATCTCCATCATGACAGCAGATCCTACGACTGTAAACATTAACGCAAAAGGTATTTCCAAAAACACCTATGATGCCATTGTAATTGGCTCTGGAATAAGTGGAGGCTGGGCAGCCAAGGAACTTTGTGAGAAAGGTTTGAAAACATTAGTGCTTGAACGCGGCAGAAACGTAGAGCATTTGAAAGATTATCCAACCATGATGAATGATCCGTGGGACTTTAAGCATCGCGGACAAATGACTAAAAAGTTTTGTGAGGAAAATCCATTGATTACAAAAGCTGCCGGGTATGGAGAGGACACTGCTCATTTTTTTATTCATGATAAAGACCATCCGTACGTTCAGGAAAAACCATTTGATTGGATCCGTGGATATCAGGTAGGAGGGAAATCGATTATTTGGGGACGTGCTTGTCAACGCTGGAGTAATTATGAATTTACTGCACCTGCTCGATATGGATATGGATTGGACTGGCCGATACGATATGATGATGTTGCTCCCTGGTATTCGCATGTCGAAAAATTCATTGGTGTGTGTGGAAATAGGGATGGCGTTGAGTCGATGCCCGATGGTGAATTTCTTCCGCCTTTCGATTTCAATTGCGTTGAAGACCACGTAAGTAAGAAAATTAAGGAACACTATCCTGATCGCTTTTTGGTGCAAGGTCGCTGGGCTCAACTTACCGAAGCCAAAGAAATACATTTACAACAAGGACGAGGAAGTTGCCAGGCTAGAAATCTTTCCATGCGAGGATGCCCCTATGGTGGATATTTTAGTTCACTCTCTTCTACCTTGCCGTGGGCACAAAAAACAAATAACCTTACCATTCGCCCCTTCTTTGTTGTTCACTCTATTATTTATGATGAACATAAAGGAAAAGCAACAGGCGTGCGCGTGATTGATTCGGAGACGAAAGAAATTACCGAATACTTTTCACGAATTGTTTTTGTAAATGCATCTGCATTGAATAGCAATCTTATTTTATTGAACTCAACAAGCAATCGCTTTCCAAACGGATTAGGTAATGATAGTGGTGTATTAGGAAAGTATGTAGCCTTTCATATTTACAGAGGTTCGGCCGGTGGAGAAATCGATGGCTTCCTGGATCAGTATTATTATGGAAGAAATCCATCTGAACCTATTCTCGCCAATTTCAGAAATCTAAAAAAGAAGGATACTGATTTTGTTGGCGGATATACAACCTTTATGGGAGCGTATCGTCCACGTGGTAAATATTCTGCCGAACGCGAAGGCATTGGCGCTGATTTTAAACAAGCACTTTCGCAACCAGGCGGATGGCAAGTATACATGTATATGCAAGGTGAAACCATTCCGAAAGAAAGTAATCAGGTTAGGTTAAGCCCGGATCAAAAAGATCAATGGGGCATTCCGCTTCTCGTTACATCAGTAGGTTATGATGATAACGATGAGAAGATGGTACAGGATTTTCTTACCGAAAGCAAAGCCATGCTGGAGAAAGCGGGATGCACCAATGTTCACTCACATGATAACAAGCAAGCGCCCGGCTTAGACATTCACGAAATGGGAGGAGTTCGAATGGGCAAAGATCCAAAAACATCGATGCTGAATAAGTGGAATCAACTGCATCATTGTAAAAATGTTTTTGTAACCGATGGCGCGTGCATGACCAGCACTGGAAATCAAAGTCCATCAATTTTGTATATGACGTTAACGGCTCGTGCAGCAAACTACGCAGTAGCAGAAATGAAAAAAAATAATTTGTAAGCCATGAATAGAAGAGAAGCTTTATCAGCCACAGCATTACTTCTGGGAGGTACGATTGTTGGTTCACAAACTTTTTTATCAGGATGCAGCAATCCAGAGAAGAATAATATTCCCTTTGGACCGGAGGATATTTCATTATTGGATGAAGTAG
>JANODK010000191.1:0-11479 GCA_031412655.1 Chryseolinea sp. | reverse complement strand
ATGCTAAGCTTCTGAACCTAAGGATTAAAGCTGACACTCATAGAGGAAGAATTGCTATTGGTATTGATTCTGACGAAAATAATACAGATGCCGAACATACCTTTGCAGCAGCTAAGTATTGGTTAGATGGAAAATCAAGATTTTTAGGTGAAACAAGCTTAGCGAAAGTGGAGTGCTATTACATAATGGCAAAGGCATTAAAGGAAAGTAATACACCACGAGGGACCGATCTTGAATTCGACAATATATTGAACGATTTAAAACGGAAAACAAGCCCAACAAATACACTCGCGCAAGATATTTATCTGGATTACCTTGATGATCTATTAATAAATGGGAATCGGGCTCGCTATCAAAATGTAAAATTGGAATATGAAAAATTATTGAAGAAGTTTCCAAGTGGAAGTGTGTTACGCACCAACATGCAAGCTGTAGAGTTTGATTCTAAAATGGAGCAAGACAAAACGAAGAATCTGGAAAGTAGTGCTTTGTCTACTCTCAATAGTTTACCAAAATTTTATAAAACTACTGCCCAGCTTGTCGAGTTCTTATATGATGTCACCATAAAAGAGAAACGGTACACCTCTGCTGAAACATATCTCAATCAATTGGCTACTATTAAAAAAGAATTATGTGGAGATAACTCTCCTGAATATCATTTAGCCAAAATTTATCTTGCCAATTTCTATCTGGATTACACGAATAAAATTGAAGAAGCTGGTAATATTTATAAAGAAAGTTATTTTGGTGTAGTTGAAAAACAAATTGGAGAACAACACAAAGACTTGCAAGAGATTCTGAACCACATTGCAACTTGGTACGAACTCACAGATAAATATGACTTAGCTCTAAAAACATTGAATGATGCTTCCGATAAGGCAAGAAAAAAATACGATCCAAAGGCGCCAGGATATGGGGCAGAGCTGGAACGTATTGCTAGTCTTTGTTTAAAAATTGGTCAATACGAAAAAGCGGAGCAAGACATTAACAAATCGATTGCAATACTGGAAGACTTTCGGAAGGATAATAAGTATATAGGTTACTATATTCAGATCATTGAAACACAAGCAAAGTTATATGGTATAAAAGGAATGTTCGATGAGGCTGAAAGCAATCTTGATCGTTCCAAAAGATTAATTGAAAAGGAGAAGGACGTATTAATTGGTAGTGAAGTCTCAACTGCAGAAGAACTTTCTTCTTTGAACATACAACTTGGTCGATACGCTAAAACAGATGAATTATTAGCCGATCTGATCACTGAATATCAAAAATTGTATGGGAACAACTCGCTTAGGTTGATTGAACCCCTTGTGAACAAAGGTCGAATTCTTTTGGCAAAAGGAGATTATACAGAAGCAGAGCGCGTAGCGCAGCGCGCTAATCAGATCGCTGTAAAAACGTATGGTGATAACTCCACGAAGACAGCTCCAACACAAAAACTATTAAGTGATATCTACTATACATTAGGTGATTACGACAAAGCACAGGACAACATTTTAAAAGCCATTGCCAGTCAAGAGAAACAATTCGGAAGAAACCACATAGAAGTAGCAAAATCCATTTCGCAATTGGCGCTAATTAAATTCTATAAAGGCGATAATAGAAAAGAAGTTGAAAAACTCATGCTTGAATCGCAAAAGATAATGGGTGCTAAACTGGGCCCGGACAATCCACAATATGCTGAAATTCTAAAAAACGTGGCCATACTCTATATCTCTGAAAAGAAGTTTGATATCGCATTTAGTTCACTAACTACTGCTGAAAATATTTGGAGAACAAAGACCGGAACAAAAAATAACATCAACTCCGCCAGTATCTATACTTTAACCGGTGATGTGTACTATCAGCTTAAAAATTATAAGAAAGCTGAAGAATTTTATAATCAAGCAAAAGACCTCTACGAAAAATTCTTTAGCGCTACGCATCCCGAGTATGTAAAGGTATTGTCGAAGCTCGGTAAAGTGTATTACCAGCAAAAGGATTTCAAGAGAGCGAAGAAACTGATCGAGGAGTCATTAGGTAACTACGAAAACTTTATCAAAGATTATTTCCCTGCATTGAGCGAACGTGAAAAAGCAAAATACTGGAATACCATTAAAGGTGATTTTGAATTCTACAATACCTTGGCTTTCGGAAATCTCGAAGACTTCAAAGATCTCACAGGAAAAGTGTACAATTATCAATTGCTCACAAAAGCATTACTCTTGAGTTCATCTATCAAAATTCGGGAGCGTATTTTAAGCAGCACGGATGAAGATTTGAAAACACAATTCAATAACTGGGTGCAGAAGAAAGAGCAGCTCACCCTTGCTCTATCAATGAGCCCTACACAGCTTGCTGAAAATAATATTGATCCTGCAGCGCTTCAACAAGATGTAGAACGATTGGAAAAAGAATTAAGTCAAAAATCAGAATTGTTCGGTCAGAGTTTTGAAGACAAACGCATCACGTATGAAGATGTGAAAAAGTCTATCAAACAAAATGAAGTCGCTATTGAAATGGTAAGGTATCGTTATTTCAATCACGACTTCACAGATTCAGTTATTTATGCTGCATTGTATTTAAAACCAGAACTTTCTCGACCAAAAGCAATTCTTTTAAGAGACGGAAAGAAAATGGAGACGCGTTATTTCAAATTCTACCGAAACGCTATTACTGGTAAAATACCGGATGAGATTTCGTACAACGTTTTCTGGAAACCTATCAACGATGAGATTGGTCAAGCTGCCACGATTTACTTATCAGCCGATGGTGTGTATAACCAAATAAATCTGGAGGCTATTCCAACGCCTGATGGTCGGTATGTAATCGATAACTCAAACATTGTTTTGGTGAGCAATACCAAAGATTTATATCTCCGAAAGATAAAGTCCAAAGAAGGATCGAAAAACAACACGGCTTCGATGTTTGGAAACCCGACATTCTACCTTTCGGCTTCTAACGATCGAAAATGGATGGCATTGCCGGGTACCGAAAAAGAAGTGGAGCAACTTCAATTTATGTTAAACCAAAAAGGATGGATAACTACTGAGTACGTTGAAAAGACTGCAACTGAAGAAAATGTTAAAGGGCTTAACAGTCCAAAAATATTTCACATTGCTACCCATGGATTTACACGACCTACTCCACAACGCACATTAGAAGACGGATTGGAAAGTAACGAGGCTATGCTAACCCAAAATCCATTAATGCGCACAGGTTTATTATTGAAAGGTGCCGGTGATTTAATGGACAAGACCGATTATAACTACAATATGGAGAGCGGAATTCTCACCGCCTATGAAGCGATGAGTCTAAACCTTGACCAAACTGATCTGGTGGTGTTAAGCGCATGCGAGACAGGGCTTGGCGATTTGGAAGCTGGTGAAGGAGTTTATGGATTGCAACGTGCATTCTTAGTAGCGGGCGCAAAAGTATTAATCATGAGTATGTTTAAGGTGGATGATGATGCTACGCAAAAACTCATGTTACGCTTTTATCAGAAGTGGCTTAACAGTAACAACCTTCGTCAAAGCTTCATCGATTCTAAAAAAGAGTTAAGAACTGAATATCCTGAACCAATTTTTTGGGGAGCGTTTATGATGATTGGGCTTGATTAGTCCACGGTCAACAGACAACGGTCGACATTCGACTGTGGTCTGTTGACTTTTAACAGGAACATTACAAAAAAAATAGAAATTAAGAATGTCGACAACGAACGTTATCACCACTCAAAATCTTTCAAAGACCTATACCACCAAAGTACTAAGCAACATCAACCTCGAAATAAAATCTGGTGAGATCATTGGCTACATCGGACCGAATGGTGCAGGAAAAAGTACAACCATCAAAATTTTAACGGGTATCATTCCTGATTTTGACGGTGACGCTACTGTTCTTGGGTTTGATATTCGAAAAGATACATTAGAAATTAAAAGACGCATCGGATACATCCCGGAAAATGCTGCGTTGTATGAAACCCTTACACCACTGGAGTATCTTCATTTTATCGGACACCTTTATAGCCTTGACAAAAAACAAACCGTAACAAAAGCAAATGAACTGCTTCGGGTTTTTGAACTTGGCAATCATAGTGAATCGCGCATGACAACCTTTTCAAAAGGCATGAAGCAAAAGGTATTGCTTATTGCGGGCATGATTCACAATCCATCCATTTTATTTTTAGATGAACCTCTTTCAGGGCTTGATGCCAATGCTGTTATCCTGGTGAAAGAAATTCTCACACAGTTAAAGCAAAGTGGTAAAACTATTTTCTACAGTTCACACATAATGGATGTGGTAGAAAAAATTTCCGATCGCATTATTATCATCAACAAAGGAGAAATGATTGCGAATGGAACATATGCCGAATTAAATTCACAAGCGCACAGCGGATCGTTAGAACAACTCTTCACTGAAATCACAGGCAACAAAGAACATCAATCAGCCGCAGGTCAATTCATCAGCATTCTCGAAAACAAATGAACATCGAAAAAATTCTATTGAAATTCCTTGACCTCACTCAAGGTCTTTACCGCGCGGCTGGTGTAAACTATGAACAACTTCGCGCCATTGTTTCCGTCAAACTTATGATGGATAATCGCAGACAGGTAATGTCATTCAAGAAAAAAGAAAACCAGGAATCTGGAAATGCTTTTGCAATGACACTTCTTATATATTCAATCTTTGGTGGTCTTGTCGCGATCCTTGTATACAATATATCTTCTGTAATGGTGAGCATGATTTTTCTTTTCAGCTACATCATGGTAATGATCGCAATGACATTGATTACGGATTTCTCCTCCATTCTACTTGACACCAGCGACAACACCATTATTCTACCAAGACCTGTTAACGGGCGCACCTTATTTATTGCACGCCTTACCCACATCATGCTTTATCTTGGGCAGCTTACACTTGGCCTTTCACTCATTCCTTCTATTGCAGTAACAATCAAATTTGGTGGCGTGTTTTTAGTCGTTTTTCTTATCCTTATCGTGTTTGCCGTTTTCACTGCGTTGCTTATTACCAATGCCACCTACTTACTCATCATGCAATTCGCCAGTGAAGAGAAATTAAAAAACGTAATCAACTATTTTCAAATCATCATGGCCGTTGCCATCATGGGTGGATATCAATTACTACCTCGCATAATGGGCCGCTTTGAATTAGATGACTATGTATTTGAGATTGAGTGGTGGAGCTATTTGATCCCTCCTATCTGGATGGGCGGTGTGTTAGAACTGGTACATTATGAATTATTCGATACACCTCATCTTATCCTAGCAGCATTATGTATGATCGTTCCGTTAGGGGGTTTGTATATTACAAATCAATACCTCACGCCTATCTTTAATAAGAAGTTGAGCGCTCTGGGAAGTGCAACCGAGCAACCTGCAAAAACAAAACAAGAGAAAGAGCAAAATAGTAATCTGCTTGAGGGCATAAGTTTGCGCGTAACAACCAATTCCTTTGAGCGCGCTGCCTTTGAATTGGTGTATAAGATTTTAGGTCGTGATCGAAAAATCAAACTTAAAATTTATCCGGCTGTTGGATACATTCTCGTCTTTGGTTTGGTATTCATGATCCGAGGAAAAGATGATTTTAGTACACTTTGGAACAATTTACCGAACACTGAATACTATTTTGTATTGATCTACCTTACGTTTATGATTTCGCAAGTTGCCTTGCATGAAATTCCGTACACCGATGATTTTAAAGCGAGCTGGTTTTATTCTTCTGCTCCCGTGGATCGTCCCGGTGAAATTCTTTCGGGAATGGTAAAGGCAATTTTTGTAAAACTTTTTTTACCTATTTACACAGTAATAGCTGCTCTCATCCTTTTTGTTTGGGGCACAAGTGCTTTGGATGATATCCTGTTCGGATTATTCAACAACTTTCTTATTCTACTCATCATCGCCACCATCGGAAAACGAATTCTTCCATTAACGATGGCTCCTAGCGCAAAGAATCAAGCAGGAAATTTTTTACGAGGAATACTGATGCTACTCTGCATGGCTCTACCGGGTGGACTTCATTACCTGTTAAGCAAGTGGCCTTTAATTCTGATGGGTATGATACCTGTACAACTTGGTGCAATCTATTTAATACTACGATCATACAAAGCCACCAAGTGGAGCAGCATTCAGTTTTGAGAAGCAGGATATTTTAGCCACGAAGGCTCTAAGACACAAAGGATCGCGAAAGCAATGCAAATAAATCGAATTGCTAAATCAAATTAACAGATAACCATTAACGATTATCTTTTAACATCCAACTACTCCTTAAAACGAAGTTTGAAAAATAAAAGAGTAGAGGCCAGCATTAAGGTCATAAAGTTGGCTGCGATAACAGGAATGTCGCGCACTAGAATACCATAGGTAAGCCAAAGCACTACACCAGCGCAAAAAAGAGAAAACATACCCAGCGAAAGATCTTTCGCGGAGCGGCTCTTCCAGGTTTTAATTACTTGCGGCAAAAAAGCAATGGTAGTAAGCATACCAGCGGCCAGTCCAAGAAGTTGTATATTATTCATAAGGTTCTTTTTATAAGAGACTAAAACTATAGCTCTAACACGACAAAGGTAAAGAAACGTTTCAGGGAATGGCCGTTCATGTAATTTTATGTACAAGGATGACACCTAAAACGTTTGCATAAAATTTTATATCGAAATGGGATGTGGTCTAAAGTCATTGCTAAGCGACTTATTCTATTGAAAATTTTATTGTAGCTCAAGATTTTCTGGATTTTGTCTTGTATCCCAAATTCTGATAACCTGAATGGTGTCTTCTTTATTGATATAAAATAACTTATAACTTTTAATCACCTTAACTCTCAAGCCTGGAAAATCCGTTTCGGTTCCGATCTGTGGAAACTCTGATATCAATTTGGCAGCTTCGCTGAAAAGTATTTCCAACTTTTTACTATACGTATCTGTCTTGTTTTTTTGAATCCAGAAATAGTAAATTCTGAAGCGATCTTGAATTGACGTCTCTGTCCATTCTACTTTCTTAACCATTCCTTGATCATATTGTCAGCAGCTTCAGAAGAGAACAACTTACCTTCCTTCGCATCTTTTAGCCCAAGTTCAACAGCCTTTCGCTCGTCATCAGCCAGTCGATAAACAGATTCCATTTCCGATTCCAGATTTACCAAGTTTAGAATCTCTTCCAGAATTAATTCATCCTCAATTGCGGATATTTTGTCTATGATCTTCGATTTAAGTTCCGTTACAGACATAGTGTAAAGTCTTTAGTATTATAAAGATCGTTTTAGTTTGAATTCAAAGCAACCCCAAAATATAACATCAACAACTTAATCCTTGGTTGATTCCGTGTGAACTCGCTGAAAACAAACAAGGAATTCAAAACTTCAACGCAGTAACAACTACAATTTGAAATTCGAATTCCTTGCTGAAGACTAATGTATAATCTAAACTTTCTCAGCCACCTTGTTCATTACTTTAGTTTGAACCTGGATTGACTCGTGGTGAATCAGTTTCAACAAGTCGTTCGTAAATGTTGAATCAAGTCCCATTGCTTTGCCTAATGTAATGCGGGTTTGAATAATTTCTTCCCAGCGATTTACTTGCAAGATGGTAACGTTGTTTTCTTTTTTATACTGACCGATTTTCTCCGATATCTTCATACGCGCTGCCAACTTCGACATGATCTCATCATCCAATTGGTCAATCTGCTCACGCAAAATGCTAAGTGTATCTTTAAATGTTTTGTTGTCTGATGAAACTGTACGCACAACAAGTGCATCGATAATGCGACCAAGAGTAGCAGGCGTTACTTGTTGTTTCGCATCACTCCATGCCGCATCCGGATCAATATGACTTTCAATCATCAAACCACACATATCAAGATCAAGTGCTTTTTGTGATACGAAAGAAATCAATTCACGATTACCTGCGATGTGACTTGGATCGCAAATGATATCCAACTCTGGAATTCTTGTTTTCAATTCGATGGCCATATCCCACATCGGTGCGTTGCGGAATGGTCCTTTTTCGAATGATGAAAATCCGCGGTGAATTGCAGCGAGTTTAGTAAGACCTGCTTTGTTCAAACGCTCCAATGCACCAATCCAAAGTTCAAGATCAGGGTTGATTGGATTCTTCACCATTACCGGAATGTCAACACCTTTTAATGCGTCAGCAATTTCCTGAACTGAGAACGGATTTACTGTGGTGCGGGCACCAACCCAAAGAATATCAACACCTGCTTTCAAACATGCATCAACGTGAGCAGCATTTGCCACTTCTGTTGTAACCGGTAATCCGGTCTCTTTCTTTGCCTGAATAAGCCACTTCAATCCTTCTTCACCAGCACCTTCGTACATGCCTGGTCTTGTACGTGGCTTCCAGATACCCGCGCGAAGTGCATGTACTTTTCCGGTGGCTGCAATTTGTTTTGCAGTAGCCACCATTTGATCTTCGGTTTCAGCACTACACGGACCGCTGATGATGATGGGTTTGCTCGCGGTTGGTAACCATTTTGAAATGGACTGAAGTTGTAATACGTTTTTCATATTCTGTGTTCTGTTTATTTTACGTTTTCGACTACTGGTTTTACTTTTTTATGTTCTATTCCATTTAAGATTTCCCTGATGCGGTTGGCGCTGGTCATGATGTTGTGTAGTTCTTTTACATCGCGCTTCATTAAATAATATTGAAACTTCTGCAAGTGCATAATGTATTCCAACAACGCCTGACTTAAGTATTCTGCATTCTGTTCGAAGATCGGTGCCCACATATCAGGTGAACTCTTTGCGAGACGAACAGTAGAAGCAAAACCACTTCCTGCTAATGCAAAAATGTTTTTCTCATCGCGCTCAATATCCAATACGGTCTGTCCAAGCAAGAACGAACTCACGTGAGACAAGTGTGATACATAGGCAACGTGCTTATCGTGTTCTTCTGGTTCCATGAAAATAGTGTTCATGCCCAGTGATTCAAAAACAAGAGTTGCAATAGATAACGCTTGAGGAGAAGATTTTTCTTTTTCGCAGATGATATTTGTTTTGTCTTTGAACAAACCAGAGAACGCTGCTTCAGGCCCTGAGTTTTCTGTTCCGGCAATGGGGTGAGCGGCAACAAACTGCTTACGCTTTTCGTGATGCTCAACTGATTTACATAACAATCTTTTTGTAGAGCCTGCATCGATTACAACTGCATCTGGTTTGATAGCATCTAACAAGCCCGGTAATAATTGACACATTGCGTTTACGGGAATGGCCGTGATGATTAAATCAGAAGTTGAAAGTGCTTTGTCTTCCGATTCGATTTTGTCTACTATTCCAAGTTCAACCGCTTTCGTAGCATGGTCAACGTTTCTATCGATACCAACGAGCTCTGTTGCCACACCGGCTTTTCGCAAGTCGATGGCAATCGATCCACCGATTAATCCCAAACCAATTATCGTAGTCTTCATTAGACTTTAGTATTTAGTAGCAAGTCTTTAGACTTTGATTTTTCAAACACTTGAATTCTATTCAATGCTTCACTCAACATTTCTACCGTACAGCAAAGTGAAATGCGGATGTATCTTCTTCCAGCTTCACCAAAGATGAAACCCGGTGTGATGAATACTTTTGTTCCGTATAAAATCTCATCAATCCACTTCTCAACATCAACAATGGAGTCGGGGGCTTTCGCCCAGATGAATAATCCGGATTGTTTTTCTGCGTATGAACAATCCAACAGATCTAAAATCTTCTTCGCTGCTTTTCTGCGATCGCCATACATTTTATTCAACTCTGTGAACCATGCTTCACCATTCTTTAATGCTTCAACTGCTGCATGTTGTAAACCGAGGAACATTCCGGAATCCATGTTGCTTTTCACTTTCAACACTGCATCAATGTATTCCTTCCTTCCGGCAACCCATCCAATACGCCAGCCCGCCATGTTGTGCGATTTGCTCAACGAGTTTAATTCTAATGCAACTTCATCAGCACCTTCAATGGAAAGGATGCTCATCGGTTCGTCATTCAAGATTAAACTGTACGGATTGTCGTTTACAATCAAAAAGTTATTTGCTCGTGCCAAGTCAACCAACTCTTTCAACTCTGCACGCGATGCTGTTCTTCCGGTCGGCATGTGTGGAAAATTAATCCACATGATTTTTACTTTAGAAAGATCACTGCGTTTTAATGCTTCAACATCAATACCCCAATTCAATTCTTCCTTCAACGCAAACGGACGAAGTTTCGCTCCTACCAGATTGGCTACTGATGAATAAGTTGGATAACCCGGATCTGGAATCAACACTTCATCACCTTCATTCACAAATGCCATGGCGATGTGCATGATACCTTCCTTCGAACCCATCAACGGAAGAATCATGTTTTCCGGATCGATCGATACATTATAAATGCGCTTATAAAAATCAGCTACTCCTTTGCGCAACTGTGGAATACCTTTGTAGTTCTGATAGCCGTGATTGGCAGGATTTTTCGCAGATGCAATCAATGCATCTACAGTTTCTGCAGATGGTGCCTGGTCAGGACTTCCAATACCTAAGTTGATCACACGAAGATCAGGAGAATCAAGTGAACGAACCTCGGCCAGCTTCCGGCTGAAGTAGTACTCTTCTACATCGGCAATTCGTTTCGCGGTTTGTATCACTTTCAATTAGACTTTAGTAGTTAGACTTGAGATGTTAGACTGTGCACCAGGATTTATCTTGTTCCTTGTCATTTGCACCTCGTACCTTATTTATATTCAATCTTTGCCTTCTTATACTCCCCTAACACATTCAGGTTTTTTACCTGACGCATTACTTCGTGCATTGCTGTGTCATAATTCTTTCTGCGCTTCCATTCCACATCAACATGAATGGAGTATTCACTTGGCTTTCCGATAATCGGTATCGACTGTATTTTGGAAAGGTTGATGCTATTATTCTTAAATGTTGTTAAAGCATCAGCCAAACTTCCAACTTCATTCGCTACTTCAAATGACATTGATGCTTTGTTGGCTTCAGTAGTCTTTGTGCTTCTCTTTGTTAATATTAAAAAGCGTGTGAAGTTCTTCTTATGGGTCTCGATGCGCTTCTCCAAAATCTGAAGTCCATATTTCTTTGCGGCTTGCTCGTTGGCAATGGCTGCTGTGTCTTTCAACTTCAACTCTTTCACACGCTTTGCAGAAAGTGCAGTATCATCGCTTTCGCGAATCTCAACGCCTTTTAGCTGGTGCAAAAATTCAGTGCACTGACGTATCGCCATCGGATGCGACTCAATACATTTAATATCTGATAATTTAACACCAGGCAAAGTCAGCAAATTCATGTGAATGGGAATGTAGAGTTCACCCACAATGCTGAAGTGATACTCTTGTAAGAGAAAGTAGTTTGGAAGAATACTTCCCGCTATTGAATTTTCAATGGCCATCACAGCAAAGTCAGCTTCACCATTCTTCAAACTCTCACATAATCTATGGAAGGACAGACACTCAATGGTATCAATCGTTTCTTCAAAATACGTGAGTGCCGCG
>JANODK010000190.1:0-2219 GCA_031412655.1 Chryseolinea sp. | reverse complement strand
TCAATTTAGCCTACTATTTAGTCTTTGTGATTCTTTGTGAACTCGTGCCCCTGCCTTCCATCAGGCAGGTTTGTGGGGAGAAATTTAATTCAAATGAAAACACTTTACATTATTTGCCACGCAAAATCAAGTTGGGATGATCTGGATCAATCTGATTTTGACCGGCCTTTAAATGAGCGTGGCAAGCGTGATGCCCCCCGCATGGGGAAGCGTCTCAAAGAAAAAGAAATTCATCCCGACCTTATTTTATCCAGTCCGGCAAAGCGTGCGTGGTCAACCGCAAAAAGGATTGCTGAAATATTGAAGTATCCGAAAAAAAATATTCAAACCTTAAAAGGCTTATATCATGCCGATGAAGAAACTATTTTAGAAGCACTTCGGAAAGTAAACAGCCATTGCAATATTGTTATGCTGATTGGTCACAATCCTGGTCTCACCGATTTTGTCAATACATTATGTGAAGTTGAAACCAACATTGATAATATTCCGACCTGTGGTATTGTTGCCTTTGAATTTAAAGTTGAATCCTGGAAGGAAATAAAATGGGGAACTGGAAATATGTTATTCTTTGATTATCCGAAAAGTAAAGAAGATTAGTTTTGCCACAAACCTTCCTGCCGGTAGGCAGGGGCGCTAAGGAGTCACGAAGAATTCAAGTACAATAGTTAAAACAACTCCTTTGGTAAATCCACTAAGCGTTTTTTCAAAATGCCAAACTCTTTAAATCGATAGCCAATTAAAATTTTAAACGTTGAATTGGTACTGCTGAACTGAACGGTTTCAAATTTTGCAGAACGGCTCTGCACAACAAAACTTAATCCACCAAAGAAGTGATCGCCATTAAAGCCAAGTCCAAATCGAGCAGCCACATATGCATCGAATTTAATGTCATTCTTTTCGGTGCCATCTTCTAATTCATAATACAACCAATTGTGCGCAGGCCCCACTGCTAATGTGCCATTCAGAAAAAATCCCTTATAAATTAAACTATAGGCGTATCCCGGTGCAACGCCCAGTGTAGTTGCCTTAATTTTCCGAATGGTCCCATTACCACCAAAGTTAGCGGCAAGAGCATCATCAATAATAGCAGAATCTCCCAGTACTTTGAAGCCGCTGACAGTGCCAAAAATAATAAACGATCCGTTGCTCCGAAGTTGCCGCTCAGCATAGGTATATGCTGAGCGAAAAGAGAATTTCTTATTATTGAAAACGTAATTTCCTGTAACTCCAATATTTCGAGTTTGAATGTCAGCTCGTTGTGGATACGGTTCACCAGGAAGTACTTTAATATTCGGATCAACAATATAAAATCCTTGATAACGCTGAAAGTAAGCATCTACACCAAATTTTTTTCCTATTGCATTTATCTGCAAATCACGCGATGTTGATTCTCCATAAATCTCTTTTCTCTTTTCATTTAAGGGTATTGCAAACGTAAGCTCCAGGCCAACATCAAAGAGATACATCCCGACACCCAAACTATATGGTTTATTCGATCTGTAGTTTAATTTATTCTTTGGATCGGCTATACTTTTCATTTCAAAATCCTGAGAGCGTTGCTTGAGCACGGGCCAGAGAAAGAAATGATCGGGATATGATTTAATATAATGTTCCCTTAAAGAATCGTAGTTCGACTGTGGTGATGATGTAATTTCAGCATCATCCTGTGCAGAAACCAGTACAATCAATCCTGAAAAAAACACGGTGATCAAAAACTTCATTACAAAATATATTCGCTTAAATCTTTATTCTTCACAATGCTGCTCAAGGTTGCTTTCACCATTTCGGCATTGATAGCGATTTGTGCATTAGCACTAATCTTATCAGGTACATCAAACAAAAACTCGTTTAGCAATTTGCTCATTACCGTTTGTAATCTTCTTGCTCCTATGTTTTCTACCTCTGCATTAATTTCAAAAGCCGTGTTTGCAATTTCATCGATGGCATCATCTGTAAACGTGATCTTAACATCTTCGGCCTCAAACAATGCCTGATATTGTTTGGTTAACGCATTCTTCGGTTCTTTCAATATGCGAACGAAGTCTGCCTTGGTAAGATTATCCAACTCCACGCGAATCGGGAAACGTCCTTGCAATTCCGGAATTAAATCAGAAGGTTTTGAAACGTGAAAGGCACCGGCTGCTATAAACAATACATGATCTGTTTTAATAACGCCATGCTTGGTATTGACCGTGCTGCCTTCCACAATCGGAAGTAAA